>NZ_JALRNG020000041.1:0-57851 GCF_030272875.2 Pseudomonas sp. BJa5 | reverse complement strand
GGGTTTTTTAATTATGCTATAACAACCGCGCCTTTAAAATGTGGGGGGTCCACCCCGTCTCGTTTTGGCGGGGGGGGCCCCCGCGATTGCCCGCCACCATTGAAACCACCCCCACCCCGCCCCATCTAAGCACCATAGTCATTTACGCAGGTGCCCCATGAGCGATCAGCAGGATCTACCCGAACATCCCGAGGACCACTCCGAAGTCGAGCATCTCGAAGCCTCCGAACACAGCGGGCGACACCTGGCCCTGCCTGGCCAGCAATTGCCCGACAAGGTCTACATCATCCCGATCCACAACCGCCCGTTCTTCCCGGCCCAGGTACTGCCGGTCATGGTCAACGAAGAACCCTGGGCCGAAACCCTGGATCTGGTCGCCAAGACCCCGCATCACTCCCTGGCGCTGTTCTACATGGACACCCCGCCGGAAGACCACCGTCATTTCGACACCTCGGCCCTGCCGCTGTACGGCACCCTGGTCAAGGTTCACCACGCCAGCCGCGAGAACGGCAAGCTGCAGTTCGTCGCCCAGGGCCTGACCCGGGTACGCATCCGCACCTGGCTCAAGCACCATCGTCCGCCCTACCTGGTCGAGGTCGAGTACCCGCATCAACCCAGCGAGCCGACCGACGAGGTCAAGGCCTACGGCATGGCCCTGATCAATGCGATCAAGGAGCTGCTGCCGCTCAACCCGCTGTACAGCGAAGAGCTGAAAAACTACCTCAACCGCTTCAGCCCCAACGACCCTTCGCCGCTGACCGACTTCGCCGCAGCCCTGACCTCCGCCACCGGCAACCAGCTGCAGGAAGTGCTCGACTGCGTGCCCATGCTCAAGCGCATGGAGAAGGTCCTGCCGATGCTGCGCAAGGAGGTCGAAGTCGCGCGGCTGCAGAACGAGATCTCCGCCGAAGTGAACCGGCAGATCGGCGAGCACCAGCGCGAGTTCTTCCTCAAGGAGCAGCTCAAGGTCATCCAGCAGGAGCTGGGCCTGACCAAGGACGACCGCAGCGCCGACCTCGAGCAGTTCGAACAGCGCCTGCAGGGCAAGACACTGCCGCCGGCGACACAAAAGCGCATCGATGAAGAGATGGGCAAGCTGGCGATCCTGGAGACCGGCTCGCCGGAGTACGCCGTCACCCGCAACTACCTGGAATGGGCCACCGCCCTGCCCTGGGGCGTGTATGGCAAGGACAAGCTCGACCTCAAGCATGCGCGCAAGGTCCTCGACCAGCACCATGCCGGGCTCGACGACATCAAGGAACGCATTCTCGAATTTCTCGCCGTCGGCGCCTGGAAAGGCGAGATCAGCGGCTCCATCGTCCTGCTGGTTGGCCCGCCCGGGGTGGGCAAGACCAGCATCGGCAAGTCCATCGCCGAGTCCCTGGGCCGGCCGTTCTATCGCTTCAGTGTCGGCGGCATGCGCGACGAGGCCGAGATCAAGGGCCACCGGCGTACCTACATCGGCGCCCAGCCGGGCAAGCTGGTGCAGGCGCTCAAGGAGGTCGAGGTGATGAACCCGGTGATCATGCTCGACGAAATCGACAAGATGGGCCAGAGCTACCAGGGCGACCCGGCGTCAGCCCTGCTGGAAACCCTGGACCCGGAACAGAACGTCGACTTCCTCGACCACTACCTGGACCTGCGCCTGGACCTGTCCAAGGTACTGTTCGTATGCACCGCCAACACCCTGGACGCGATCCCGGGCCCCTTGCTCGACCGCATGGAAGTGATCCGCCTGTCCGGCTACATCACCGAAGAAAAACTGGCGATCGCCAAGCGCCACCTGTGGCCCAAGCAGCTGGACAAGGCCGGCGTGGCCAAGACCAGCCTGAGCATCAGCGACAGCGCCCTGCGCACCGTGATCGAGGGCTATGCCCGCGAGGCCGGCGTTCGCCAGCTGGAAAAACAGCTGGGCAAGCTGGTGCGCAAGGCCGTGGTGCAATTGCTGGAAGATCCCGGGAAGAAGATCAAGATCGGTCCCAAGGACCTCGAAGCCTCGCTGGGCATGCCGGTGTTCCGTAGCGAGCAGGTGCTCTCGGGCAAAGGCGTAATCACCGGCCTGGCCTGGACCAGCATGGGCGGCGCCACCCTGCCGATCGAGGCGACACGCATCCACACCCTCAACCGCGGCTTCAAGCTGACCGGCCAGCTGGGTGAAGTGATGAAGGAGTCCGCCGAAATCGCCTACAGCTATGTCAGCGCCAACCTCAAGCAATACGGCGGTGATCCGACCTTCTTCGACCAGGCCTTCATTCACCTGCATGTGCCGGAAGGCGCTACGCCCAAGGACGGCCCCAGCGCCGGGGTGACCATGGCCAGCGCCCTGCTGTCGCTGGCCCGCGACCAGGCGCCGAAAAAAGGCGTGGCCATGACCGGCGAACTGACCCTGACCGGCAAGGTCCTGGCCATTGGCGGGGTTCGCGAGAAAGTCATTGCCGCGCGACGGCAGAAGATCTTCGAGCTGATTCTGCCGGAAGCCAACCGTGGGGATTTCGAAGAGCTGCCGGATTACCTCAAGGAAGACTTGACCGTGCACTTTGCCAAGCGCTTCAGCGATGTGGCGAGGGTCCTGTTCAACTGAAAGGGTTGCAGAGCTGAATGCGGGCCTGGAAAGCCCGCATGAGGATCATGAGGCCGCAGGTTGCTCATTGCTGCAGCAACGAGAGCTTGCGCTTCATTTCCAGAGCGCTTTGCTCGATAGTGCTCCAAAGCCCCAGAAACCGAGCAAAATAGATCGCGAATCGCGCCAGTTGCTGATTCATTGTGATCTGCTGAAGTTTTTCTTCCGATACATCGATGTAGGTAGAAAGATTTTGCCAGGCCGAATGAAAATGCGAAGACGCGACGAGCACTTCCCTCAGCTGCCCCTCAATGTTCTGAAGCATTGCGGAAAGCGCCGAGATACGCACTTGAAACCTCACCAGAGCGAGCGTGGAAGGGCTTATATCTCTGCGGGTTGGCTGCCTGCCCTTGTCAATTGCCTGAAGCTTTCTCTGGGTCGCAGGAATGAGCTGACGCTGAGCTTCGTCGCGAAACCCGGCGACCTCGATACGCAGGCGTTCGACCTGCCGGGCGTGCTCCGCCACCAGCCGCTTGAGGGTATTCATCTGTTTGGGCAAGGACGAAACAATCTCCTTGTCGGCCTGGCTAAGCAGCAGTTCGTCCACTTGCAGGGCGTCCCAGGCTTCGCGTCGCTTACCCAATGCTTTGGTGTGTGCGCACGCGTCAAGTATCGCTGATCCTGTCCTGTTGATTCCGGCGGCGACCGTCATCAATGCCGTTGCCAGTTGCAGGTTTTTCCCGAACAGCACTTCCCAGCCATTGGCATGCGCCTTCAGCTGACGAAAAAATGCCAACATACTGTTTTGGTTAAGTTCAGGGTTGCCCATCAAGAACGTCAACAAGCGTGCGCTATCGACCACTCGCGTCGGGAGGCTCAACCATCGGGTCAGTTCAACAGGCGATTTCGGCAAGCCTCTCACCTGCTCCACATACGCGTTAAGCCCCTGGACATGTGCCACTGACAACGTCATAGCACCGGTATCCAGCCCGGCCTCCATCATGCTCAGAACATTTGCCGGCAGACGCAAGGCCTGCTCTTGCCACTCCAAGTCCACCTTCGCATTCATCACTGTGCATCCTTGCTTGCGGTTCTCGACACCCGACCTTTTGCCAGCAGACCAACAGGGGTATCAGCCAGCAACCTGATACCCCTGGTGCCCTAGAGCGTTGCGCGGTATTTATCGACGATGTGTTTTACATAGGTGAGCAATGCCATCAGCAACTGTTGCAACGCCTGCACGCACTCGGTTCCATTGAGTTTGATATTTCGTAATTTATTGCGCTCTGCCTGCAGCTGCACATAGATCTGGTGCTTTTCAGCCAGCCACTCCACGCGCTTTTCAATCAACGGTGCATAGGCCGAAAGCGACTCCAGGTAACTGTTGATCTGTTGCGCACGTTGCTCCTGCTCCCGCTGTTCGGCACGCAACTCGCCCACTTGGGTCTGCAGTGTGCGACGCTGATCCTGAAGTTGTGAGTAACGCATTCCATCCTGAAGGCCACCCAATAGTTTGCTCAGTGCCTCCAGCGCTTGCTCGATAGCTATGGCTGCGCCAGCGCTGGTAGCGCCCTGGGCAACCAACGCTTGAAGCTGCGCTACGGTAGGCAGTTTGCCCGCGTGCAGTTTTTCTATTCCATTGGCCTCAAGTACGTCGATCGCATTCTCCAACGCTGACAGTTCATCCTCTTTACTGCGCCGCGCATGGTGGAGCGCTTGCAGACGGCTGGCCAGGCGCTCCTGGGCTTCCAGGTAACCCGAACGGTCGCGATCCACCTGATAGACCGGCAGGCTGGCAATTGACTTGGTAGCGCTCTGCACCCCGGCAAGCAGCACATCCAGTTTTTTGCCGATGTTATTCGCCGAGCGCTGGATTTCTTCAAGGAGAAATTCCTCTTCATCAGGCGCGCCCATGCCCTCGCGAAGGTCATTGAGGAACAGCTCGATGTTTTCTGACTTGATACCTACAGCGAGCACTTCAGCATTTTTAGCCAACGCTTCGACGTACTTGATGAACCCCTGGTAGTGCCGCTCCACCGACACATGCAACAACGGCAGGAACTCGAACGTGCGCTTTTCCCAGAACCTTGAGTAGGTGCTCGCTGCCGTCAGGATCTTGTTCATATCCGGAACATTGAGCGGCGTATTCAGGGCAATCACATTATTACTCATGGCGAAGATTCCTTATTTAGCGGCGGCGGCGTTATCGAAGACCCGGTTCATGTGCTGGGCAAATCGCTCGATGTCTTTCCACTGCCCGATAAAACGCTTGAAAAATATCGCGAACTTGAATAATTCCTGATTGGTCTGAATACGTTCGAGGTGCTCGATCGACGCATCGATATACACGCCAATAAGCTGCCAGGCGGATTGCAGATGGGAAGAAGCCGTCAGCACATCCCTGAGGCGTGTATCCATCTGCCCCATCTGCGTATTCAGATCCTCCACAAGTCCTTCCAGTTTCACGGCGTTTTTCAGCCTCTGGCTCACCTCGCCACGCTGTTTCTGTAACTTGTTGCGCTCCTTGCGTGACTTCTCCGCCTTGCTGCCATAGATGGACCCCGTGATAACCGCGCCCAGCGGGCCTGCCGCCAAGCCACTCAGTGCCGCTTTGACATACTGGTCGTACTCGGCTTCAAGGCGTTTGATTTCCTTATCCAACTCGGCCAACGCCTCACGTAGTTGCTGTACCTCACCGCTCGCCTGTCGGCGCTTGATCGCTGCGGTTTTTGTGGCCACCAGTGGCAACAGCTTTACACGCGCTTCATCTCGAAACCGTTCGGTTTCTTCGCGCACATCCACCACGCGTCGCGCGAACAGGTCCACGTCTTCGCGCAGGACCTCCATGTAGTCAACCAGGTCCACGACCCGACGCCTGTCGTCCGCACCAATACTGACCGGCTTGTCGAAGCTGAGGGTCTCCCATGCCTCCCGTCGCTTGCCCAGGGCGCTGCTTTTTTCGAGGATCACCAACACCTCGTCACCCGTGGTATTGATGCCATTGGCACTGGCGGCCAACTCGAAGCCGAGTTTCTTGCTGTTGTCGGCAAGCGTCGTCCAGCTGCGCCCATGCTTGTGCAACAGCCTGTTCATCTCGCCCATGCTGCCCGGCATCAACGCCGGCTCGGCAATGGTGGAATAGCCCAACCAGTCAACCAGCGCTTTTGGGGCAATAGGCAGGCTGAAGACATGGTTGGCATACTGGTTGAGGGTGATGATGTGCTCGCGCGTCAGGGTCAACCCGCCTTCCTCAGGACCATCGCGCTCTGCCATCGCCTGAATCAGGTTTGCCGGAAGCAGCTCAGCCTCGTTCTGCAATGTGTCAAAATCCGTTTGTGTGCTACTCATAATCATGTCCCTGCTGATCGGCCTATCCGGCCTGGGACTGCCAAACTAATAGCGCTGCGTATTGCCCAGCAGAGGGCAGGCTTTCCTGAAAGCCGATGCCAGAGCAAATGACTGGATTGTCGATGAACATCAACTGCAAATGGTTAGTCCTTGGCCTCCCCTTCCTGGCCGCCTGCTCACAAACCCCCGGCAAGCACGAAAGCGTCGCCCTGGAAAAGGCCAGCCAGTGCCCCATCCAGCTGGAGGCGGGCCAGAACCTCACCCTGACCCTGCCCAGCAACCCCAGCACCGGCTACCGCTGGCTGGTACAGAATCCTGCCGCCGGCATCCTGCGCAGCCTCGGCCCCGAGGTCTACAGCCATCCGGAAGACGCAGGCGTGGTCGGCAGCGCCGGGCAATCGGTGTGGCGCTTCCAGGCTCAAGGCACAGGCGAAGGCCATCTGCTGCTGGTCTACCAGCAACCCTGGGCTCCGGAAGTGCGTCCGGTGCAGACCTTCGATTGCGCCGTCACCGTGAAGTAGCGGCGCTGGTCACCCGGGCCATGCATCTGCCGGCCAGTTTGGCTAAAATGCCCGCCTTTTACCGCCCAACGCCTGGATCGACCCCGTGAGCAAAGAACCCGACCGCCTATTCGCCCAGCCGCTTGGCCAGGTGCCCGACTTCGCTTTCAACGAAGATGTGGTGCGGGTGTTCCCGGACATGATCAAGCGCTCGGTGCCCGGTTACCCGACCATTGTCGAGAACCTGGGCGTGCTCGCCGCCCAGTTCGCCCAGCCCAACAGCGCGCTGTATGACCTGGGCAGCTCCCTGGGTGCCGTCACCCAGGCCCTGCGCCGTCATGTGCGTAGCGAAGGTTGCCGGGTCATCGCCGTGGACAACTCCGCGGCCATGGTCGAGCGCTGCCGTCAGTACCTCACCGCCCAGGACTCGATGTTCCAGGAGCTGCTGCCGGTCGAGGTGATCGAAGGCGATATTCTCGCCCTGGATTTCCAGCCGGCCTCGGTGGTGGCGATGAACTTCACCCTGCAATTCATCGCCCCCGAGCAACGCCTGGCCCTGCTCGGCAACATCCGCCAGGCCCTGCTGCCCGGTGGCGCGCTGATCCTCTCGGAAAAGCTGCGATTCAATGATGCCGAGGAACACGCACTGCTCACCGACCTGCATGTGGCCTTCAAGCGCGCCAATGGCTACAGCGAACTGGAAATCGCCCAGAAACGCAGTGCCATCGAGAACGTGATGAAGCCCGACAGCCTCGAAGAACACCGTGAACGCCTGCTGGCCGCCGGTTTCTCCAAGGTCGTGCCCTGGTTCCAATGCCTTAACTTTGCCTCGTTGATTGCCCTGCCATGATTGATCTGTCTCCCCTGGTCCGCCGTCTGGCGGGCACCCCCCTGGCGCAATGGTCCCAAGGCCTGCAAGCGCAACTCGACGCCAAGATGGAGAAAGGTCACGGCGACCTGGAGCGCTGGCAGAACGCCCTGGACGCCTTGCCGGCACTGGTGCCGAGCCAGGTCGACCTGGTCAACGGGCTGAACCTCGATTGCGCCTGCGACGACGAGACCCGCGAACGCATGCGCCAGGCGCTGATGGGGCTGTCGCCCTGGCGCAAGGGCCCCTTCGACCTGTTCGGCGTGCATGTGGATACCGAATGGCGTTCGGACTGGAAATGGTCGCGGGTCGCCCCGCACCTGGACCTCAAGGGCAAGCGCGTGCTGGATGTCGGCTGCGGCAATGGCTACTACCAGTGGCGCATGCTCGGCGCCGGTGCCGACAGCGTGATCGGTGTCGACCCCAACTGGCTATTCTTCTGCCAGTTCCAGGCCGTGCAGCGCTACCTGCCGGAACTGCCGGCCTGGCACCTGCCCTTCGCCCTGGAAGACCTGCCAGCCAACCTCGAAGGCTTCGACACGGTGTTCTCCATGGGCGTGTTCTACCACCGCCGCTCGCCCATCGAGCACCTGCTGGCGCTCAAGGACTGCCTGGTCAAGGGCGGCGAACTGGTGCTCGAAACCCTGGTGATCGAAGGTGACGAACACCAGGTACTGGTGCCCGAGGACCGCTACGCACAAATGCGCAATGTCTGGTTCCTGCCATCGGTTCCGGCCCTGGAGCGCTGGCTGCGCCGCGCCGGTTTCAACGACGTGCGCTGCGTCGATGTCAGCGTTACCAGCGTCGAGGAACAGCGCAGCACCGAGTGGATGCGCTACCAGTCGCTCGGCGACTTCCTCGACCCGACCGACCACAGCCGCACCATCGAAGGCCTGCCGGCACCGCGCCGTGCGGTGATGGTCGCGCGCAAATAAAACAGGCGCCCGAACGGGCGCCAAAGTTCACCTTTTCCAAAGGAGCGGAGCGTCAAAGGTGAATGCAGCTACTCCTTGACCACCTGCTGCCGGGCTTCGTCCTGCTTCTGCGCATCGGCAGCGGCGAAGGCCTGGTCCTTCTTGCCGTGGATCTGTTCCTGGGTCAGGCGAAAGTTCTCCCAGAACTGCTTCGAACGCTCCGCGCCGCCTTCGGCCAGGGCGGCGCTGCTGCCCAGGGCCAGAATGCCCACCAGCACATACTTGGTCAGGCTCATGTTGCTCACCTCGTGATTGAATATCGGGACAGTTCAATCTTACGGAGCGCAAGCTAACGGCAAGGTGAGGCGGACATTACAGTGTTGCAAGAAAGGCCCTACAGCAAAGACAGCGGGTATTCGACGATCAGGCGCACCTCGTCCAGATCCGATTCGAAGGCCGTGGCCCGGGTGGTGGCCTGGCGCAGCCGCAGCGACAGGTCCTTGAGGCTACCCGACTGCACCACGTAGCGTGCCTCGATATCCCGCTCCCAGCGTTTCTGGTCGGTCAGCGGATTACCCTCGGCATCGCGACGCATGTACACGCCGTTGGCGTCGGAATAGTCGATGCCGCTGCCACGACCGTAGCGGGTCATGAAACTCAGCCCCGGCACACCGTAACTGGCCATGTTCAAGTCATAGCGCAGCATCCAGGAGCGTTCCTTGGGCGAGTTGAAATCGCTGTACTGGATCGAGTTGTCGAGGAAGATCGAGTCGGACTGGCGCAGGTAGTCGAAGTCGTCGTCGCCCTGGTTGCGCTGGTAAGACAAGGCCAGGGTGTGGGCGTCATAGGTGAACCCGACCCGCGCGCTCCAGATATCGTTGTCGAAAGCGCCGAGCAACTGCTGGCCTTGGTCCTTAGCCTTGTAGTAGTTGAAGCTGCTGAAGGCACTGAGCAGGTCACTGATCGGGTACTTGTAGCTGACACCGGTGTAATACTGGTCCCAGGCATCTTTCAAACGGCTGCTGTACATGCTCAGGCTGAGGTGATCGGTAAGCTGGTAGTCACCGCCGATATAGCCGAGCCAGGGTGAGTCGACCGGGCCACCATAGAATGTCACAAAGCCATCGCGGCTGTTGCTCGACAGCGGCTGGCTCATCGCATGCAGGCGCCCGCCCTGCACTTTCAGCCCCTCCAGGGTGGTGTTTTCCAGCGTCCAGCCGGTGAAGCTCTCGGGGAGCAGGCGCGAATCGCCATAGTGCACCACCGGGGTGGTCGGGAAGACATCGCCGACCTTGATTTCAGTGTCCAGCAAGCGTGCCTTGAGCGCGCCACCAAGCTTGCTGAAGTTACTGGCCGCATGGCCATCACTGTCGACCGGCAACACGTCGAACGAGCTGCGACCGCCGTTGCGGCCATCGCCGGTGTCGAGCTTGAGCCCCAGCATGGCATGGGCATCCAGGCCGAAGCCGACCGTACCCTGGGTGTAGCCCGACTCGAAGCGGGCGATAAAGCCCTGTGCCCAGGCTTCGGAATAGCCGGACTTGCCGGTAGGTGCTTCCCCCCCTTTGCGATAATCGCGATTGAAATAGAAATTGCGGCTAAGCACAGAAAGACTGCTGTCTTCGACGAACCCGTTCGACTCGGTAGCTGCATTGCTCACCGTACAACTGGCCAGGGCCAGGACGCCGGTAACACAGGCTGTGGTTTTGTTCACCATCTTCAACTCCTGATTATTGGCAGAACGCACGACGGCCGCTGATGCGGCCGCCATGGGTATCCTGACAAGGGCTGAATAACCCGAAGATGAGCGCGAAATTACAGTTTCGTCACCTCGGCGCTGCCCTCCTCCTCGTCCTTGCGGTGCGCCCGGTAGTAGAGCGCCGGCAGCACCAGCAGGGTCAGCGCGGTGGACGACAGAATCCCGCCGATCACCACCGTCGCCAGCGGTCGCTGCACCTCGGCGCCGGTACCGGTGGCCAGGGCCATGGGGATGAAACCCAGGGACGCCACCAGCGCGGTCATCAGCACCGGGCGCAAGCGCGTCAGCGCCCCTTCGTCGATGGCCTGGCGCAGGCTGCGGCCCTGCTCGCGCAGGCCACGGATGAAGGCAATCATCACCAGGCCGTTGAGCACCGCGACCCCCGACAGGGCAATGAAACCGACCCCGGCGGAAATCGACAGGGGGATGTCCCGCAGCCACAGAGCCACCACGCCACCGGTCAGGGCGAAGGGAATCCCGGTGAACACCAGCAGGCCGTCCTTGAGGTTGTTGAACATCATGAACAGCAGGCCGAAGACCAGCAGCAAGGCCACCGGCACCACCACCTGCAGGCGTTGCGCCGCCGATTGCAGTTGTTCGAACTGGCCACCCCAGCGAATCCAGTAGCCGGCCGGGATGCTCACCTGGCCGCTGATGCGCTCGCCCGCCTCCTCGACGAAGGAGCCCATGTCGCGACCGCGTACGTTGGCGCTGACCACCACCAGGCGCTTGCCGTCTTCACGGCTGATCTGGTTGGGGCCCTGGACCAGTTCCAGGCTCGCCACGTCGGCCAGGGTGATAAAGCCGATCTGGCCATTGCCCGCCGCGCTGGCCGGCACCGGAATCAGCAGTTGTGACAGGCCGTCGATATCGGTGCGCAAGGTATCGGACAGGCGCACCACCATGTCGAAGCGCCGGTCGCCCTGGTACAGAGTGCCCGCCTGGCGGCCGCCGACAGCCACGGCGATGGTGTCCTGCACGTCGCCGACATTGAGGCCGTAACGCGCCGCCTTGTCGCGGTCGACTTCGATGGTCAGCACCGGCAGCCCCGTGGTCTGTTCGACCTTGACTTCGGACGCGCCCGGTACCGCCTGCAGCGTCGCGGCGAGCTGCGCCGCAGTGCGGTTGAGCTGCTCCATGTCGTCACCGAACACCTTCACCGCGACGTCACTGCGTACCCCGGAAATCAGTTCGTTGAAGCGCAATTGGATCGGTTGCGACAACTCGTAGTTGCTGCCCGGCACCCGGGCGCTGGCGCGCTGGATATCGGCAATCAGTTGTTCGCGGCTCTTGCTCGGGTCCGGCCACTGGTCCCTGGGCTTGAGCATCACATAGCTGTCGGAGATGTTCGGCGGCATCGGGTCGGAGGCGATTTCGGCGGTGCCGGTACGGGCGAACACCCGCTGCACTTCCGGCACCTGGCTCAGCACGCTCTGCTCCAGTTGCTGCTGCATGGTCACCGACTGGCTCAGGCTGGTGCCGGGTACCCGCAGTGCCTGCAGGGCGAAGTCGCCTTCGCTCAGGCTCGGCACGAACTCGCTGCCCATGCGGCTGGCCAGTACCCCGGACAGCAGCACCATCACCCCGGCCAGGCTGAAGGCCAGGGTGCGGTGGCCCATGACCCACTGCAACAGCGGTGCATAGCCACGCTTGGCGCTGCGCATCAGCAGGTTCTCGTCCTCCTTGACCTTGCCGGTGACGAACAGGGCGATGGCCGCCGGCACGAAGGTCACCGACAGCAGCATGGCGCCGAGCAAGGCGATCACCACGGTGAAGGCCATGGGGTGGAACATCTTGCCCTCGACCCCGCTCAGGGCAAAGATCGGCAGGTACACCACCATGATGATCAACTGCCCGTAGATCAGCGGCCGGCGCGCCTCGCGGGCGGCATTGAAGACTTCGTGGAAGCGCTCCGAACGCGTGAGCAGGCGACCATGGTGCTGCTGGGCATGGGCCAGGCGGCGGATCGCGTTCTCGACGATCACCACCGCGCCATCGACGATGATGCCGAAGTCCAGGGCGCCCAGGCTCATCAGGTTGGCGCTGACCTTGTTGCTGAACATGCCGGTGAAGGTGAAGAGCATCGACAGCGGGATGATCATGGCAGTGATCAGCGCCGCGCGAATATTGCCCAGGAACAGGAACAGAATCACGATCACCAGGATCGCGCCTTCGATCAGGTTCTTCTTCACCGTGGCAATGGCCTTGTCGACCAGGTTGGTGCGGTCGTACACCGTCACCGCGCTGACCCCGGCCGGCAGCGAGCGGTTGATCTCCACCAGCTTCTGCGCCACGGCCTGGGACACGGTGCGGCTGTTCTCGCCAATCAGCATGAACACTGTGCCCAGCACCACTTCACGGCCATTCTCGGTCGCCGCGCCACTGCGCAGCTCACGGCCGATACCGACCTCGGCGACGTTGCGCACCCGGATCGGCGTGCCGTCGACGTTGGCCAGGACGATGTTGGCGATGTCGTCGATACCCGCCAATTGTCCCGGCGCGCGGATCAGCAACTGCTCGCCCCGGCGTTCGATATAGCCGGCACCGACGTTGGCGTTGTTGCGCTCAAGGGCGGTGAGCAGGTCGCCCAGGGTCAGCTTGTAGGCGGCCAGGCGCTTGGGATCGGGGGCGATCTGGTACTCCTTGGCGAAACCACCGATGGTGTTGATCTCCGCCACACCGCGCACATTGCGCAGCTGCGGCTTGATGATCCAGTCCTGGATCTCGCGCAGGTCGGTGGGTGTATAGGGGCTACCATCGGCCTTGCGCGCATCCTCGGCGGCTTCCACCGTCCACAGGAAGATCTCGCCAAGGCCGGTGGAGATCGGCCCCATGACTGCCTCGACGCCGTCAGGCAACTGTCCGCGAGCCTGTTGCAGGCGCTCGTTGACCAGTTGCCGGGCGAAGAACAGGTCGGTGCCTTCGGCGAAGATCACCGTCACCTGGGACAGGCCCGAGCGCGACAGCGAACGGGTCTGTTCCAGGCCCGGCAAGCCGGCCATGGCCGTCTCGATGGCGAAGGTGATGCGCTGCTCGGTTTCCAGCGGCGAAAAACCCGCCGCCTGGGTGTTGATCTGCACCTGGACGTTGGTGATGTCCGGGACCGCATCGATGGGCAGTTTCTGGTAACTGGCCACACCCAGCCCGGCCATCAGCAGCACCGCCAGCAGCACCACCAGGCGCTGCTCGATGGCAAATTGAATAAGGCGTTCGAACATGAAGGGTACTCGCGCAGGTCAGTGGACGTGCTCGGCGCTGGCCTTGCCCAGCTCCGACTTGAGGACGAAACTGCCCGCGGTTGCCACCTGCTGGCCGGCTTGCAGGCCCGTGCGGATCTCGACGAAGCCATTGGCGCTGGCGCCCAGTTCCACCGTTTGGGCGACAAAGCCTTCGGCAGTGCGCACGAACACCGTCGGGCGCTCTTCCAAGGTCTGGATCGCCTGCTCCGGCACGCTCAGGGCGGCCGGCACCTGCTCGGTCGGCACCTGTACTGCCACGAACAGACCGGGTCGCCAGGCGCCACGGGGGTTATCCAGGCTCACGCGCACGGTGGCGGTACGGGTTTGCTCGCCGAGCAGACTGCCGACATGGCTGATGGTCCCGGCAACCTGCTCGCCCAGTTCACTGGCGACGATGGTCACCTGCATGCCGGCGCGAACCTTGCCCAGGTCGCGCGGGGCCACGCCGAAGGTGGCCCAGACCCTGGACAGGTCCGACAGGGTGAAGGCCGCGCTGGTCTCGTTGACCACCTCGCCCGGCACCAGGTGCTTCTCGACGATCTGCCCGGCGAACGGCGCACGCAGTTCATAGCGATTGCCACCAGCCAGCACCGTCGAGCCACTCAGGGCGCTGATTTTCTGCCGGGCATTGGCCTGGGCGATCTCGGCTTCCTGCAGGGCCTGGCGAGCTTGCAGGTAGTCCTGCTCGGCGGAGATGCCCTCTTTCCACAAATCCTTTTCCCGCTGGTAGGTGCTGCGCGCCAGCTCCAGGCGCCGCTGGCTCGCCGCCAGTTCACTGCGCTGCTCGGAAATCTGCGGGCTGGCGATCACCGCCAGCAGGTCGCCGGCCTTGACCTGCTGGCCGAGCACCACGGCGACCGACTCGACCACCCCGGCCGCCCTGGGCACCATGTGCGCGGTGCGGTCTTCATCGAAGCGGATCTCGCCGGGCAGCGACAGGCTGCGCTGCAGTTGCCGGGACTCGGCGGCGGTCAGCTCGATGCCGGCCAGGTCGATCTGCTCCTGGCTCAGGCGGATCGCGCCCTCCTGCTCATGCCCCTCGGCGGATTCCTCGTGTCCGTGCTCGCCTTGCTCCTCTTCATCGTGATCACCTTCGGCGTGGCCATGGGCGGCCGCCGGCGTTGCCGCGCCCTGCGCAAGGCCGGTCTGGCGTGCCAGCAGCACACCCAGCCCCAGGCCCAGCAACAAGGCCGCGATCAGCAGCGTTGTGGACTTCTTGTTCATGCAGACTCCTTAGCACCCACCGCACAGGGGTGGCGTCGATCAAAAGTGGAAAGCGGCCGGGTTCAGCGGCTGGCCAGGTCCAGGTCGCCGAAGATCCGCTCCAGGCGCATCCGCGCCTCATTGCGCTGGGCCTGGGACTGCAGGTATTGCAGGCGCGCCGCGACCAGGGTGCGCTGGGCATCGAGGACATCCAGGAAGGCGAACTTGCCGCGCTCGAAGCCGCGGGTGGCGGTGTCCTGCGCCTGTTGTGCCGAAGGCAGGATGGAACGTTCGAAGGCGCTCACCTCCTGGTTGGCGGTGCCCCACTGGGCCAGGGCCTGGATCACTTCACTGCGCAGGCGCAGCTCGGCGCCGTTGCGCTGGTCGCGGGCCTGGTCGGCGCGACGGGCGGCGGCGAGGATGTTGCCCTGGTTGCGGTCGAACAACGGGATCGGCAAGGACAGCCCGACCACGTTGATGCGCTCGCGATCGGTCTCGCTGTACTGGCTGCCGACGCTTACCGTCAGGTCGGGGATGCGCTGGGTGCGGGCCAGGGCCAGGGCCGCTTCGCGCTGGTCGATCTGCAGGCGCGCCAGACGCATGTCGGCGGTCTGTTCAAGACGCTCGAGCAGCACGGTCCGGCTGGGCACGGCGGCGTCATCGTCGCTGCGGCCTTCAACACTATCGAAGCGGGCCATGGGCGCGCCGGTCACCGCCGCCAACTGCTGGTAGGCAACCGTCAACGCCTGTTCGGCCCGGCCCCGCTCCAGGCGTACTTCCGACACCTGCACCTGGGCCCGGGTGGCCTCCACTGGCGAGGCACTGCCGGCCTTGACCCGGCCCTGCACCACCTGCAGGCCGCGCTCGCTCAGTTGCAGCGATTGCTCGGCCAGTTGCAGGCCTTCCTGGGCCTGCACGGCGGCCTGGAACGCGGCGATCACATCGGCACGCAGGACATTGCCCTGACGCTCCAGCTCCAGCGCGGCGATATCGGCATCGCGACCGGCGACATCCAGCCGCGCACCGCGCTTGCCGCCCAGCTCGAACATCTGGCTGACACTGACCGTGGTGGTTTGCTTGCCGCTACGGGTGTCCTCGACCTCCCAGCCCAGCTCCGGGTTGGGCAGCACGCCGGCCTGGCGTCGCTCGCCTTCGGCGATATCGATGTCCCAGCGCACCGCCGCGAGCTCGGGATTGTTGTCCCGGGCGGCGCGCAGGGCGTTGTCGAGGGTCAGCACGTTGCCTTCGGCCAGCGCCAGCGACGGCACGGCCAGCAACGCCAGCATCAGCAACAGGCGGCCACGGCCTTTGCCGGGACGGTCCAGGGTGCAAAACATGGCGAACTCCTGCGCCTTTTTCGGAGTTCGCACTGTAGGTATCGGGGTTTATCCCCAAGATGACTTGAAAATTACAAATCTGTAATCCAGCCGAAGTCGCGCAGTCGATGGCTTAGTATCCGCCGCTCTATACGTTCACAGCCCTTGACCTTGCAGCCACTACAGGGTTGAGAATCACCGCCTTTTACTTCACCGGGTCATTTCATGCGTTTACTGATCATCGAGGACGAGCTTCGTACCGCCGAGTACCTGCAACAGGGCTTGAGCGAAAACGGCTACATCGTCGATTGCGCCCACAGCGGTGCCGACGGCCTGCACCTGGCCCGCCAGCAGCCCTACGACCTGATCATTCTCGACGTCAACCTGCCAGGGCTCGATGGCTGGACCGTGCTGCAGCGCCTGCGCGCCGACTCCACCACGCGCATCATGATGCTCACCGCCCACGGCCGGCTCTCGGATCGGGTCAAGGGCCTGGACCTGGGCGCCGACGACTACCTGCTAAAGCCGTTCGAATTCCCCGAACTGCTGGCGCGCATCCGCAGCCTGCTGCGGCGCAACGACCAGGCCCTGCAGCCCAGCACCCTGAGAGTCGCCGACCTGGAACTGGACCCGGGCCGGCACCGCGCCTACCGCGGCGGCCAGCGCATCGACCTGACCGCCAAGGAGTTCGCCCTGTTGCACCTGCTGATGCGCCAGAGCGGCGAAGTGCTGTCGCGCACCCAGATCATTTCGCTGGTCTGGGACATGAACTTCGATTGCGACACCAACGTGGTCGAAGTCTCGATCCGCCGCCTGCGGGCCAAGATCGACGACCCCTTCGACGACAAACTCATCCATACCCTGCGCGGTGTCGGCTACGTGCTCGAGTCGCGCGAATGAAACCGGCCCGGCTTTCCCTGCGCCTGGGCCTGAGCGTCAGCCTGATGGGCGCCGCCCTGGTGTTGCTGCTGGCGTGCCTGTCGGTGTTCGCCTTGGACCATGAACTGGACAGTCGCGCACGCAAGAACCTTGCAGCCAAGATGCCGCAGATCGAACACAGCCTGAAACTCGACCTCGAAGCCGGTACCCTGCAACCCCGCGCCCATCCGCTGCTGGATGTGGTGGTCGGCCATGACAACCTGAGCCTGAGCGTGATTGCCCTGACCGGCCGGCATTCTGCGCTGCTGACCCTGGGCCCCGGGCTGGATGCCGATGCCCTGCTGCAGATTCCCAGCGACAGGCACCTGTCCTTCAGCCACTGGCGTGACAGTGACCACCAACACCTGCTCACCGCCTCGCGGCTGATGCGCCTGCAGGACGGTACCGACGTGCGGGTGCTGCTCACGGTCAACCGCGCCGACGACGCTGCCCTGCTGCAGGCCTACCTGCGCTCGACCCTGCTGGCCCTGCCCCTGCTTCTGCTGCTGATCGGCTTTGGCGCCTGGAAGCTGGTACAACGCAGCCTGACCCCGCTGCACCGGTTTCGCCAGATCGCCGAACAGGTCTCGGCGCAACAACTGACCCTGCGTCTGCCAGAGCAGGACCTGCCCCAGGAACTGGCCGACCTGGCCCGGGGCATGAACGTGATGCTCGATCGGCTGGATGGCGGCGTGCGCCAGTTGTCGCAGTTCTCCGACGACCTGGCCCATGAACTGCGCACCCCCATCGGCAACCTGATGGGCAAGGCCCAGGTCACCCTGGCCCGGGAACGACCGGTCGAGGAATACAAGGAGGTCCTGGAAACCAGCATCGAGGAACTGACCCGGCTCAGCCGGATCATCAACGACATGCTGTTCCTGGCCCAGGTCAGCCAGCCGCAGACGCAGGTTCCGCTCAAGCCGGTGGCCCTGGCCGACGAAGCTACGCGAGTCAGTGAACTGTTCGAGATCAGCGCCGAGCACAAAGGCATCCGCCTGCGCCTGCAGGGCTGGGGCACAGTCATGGGCGATCGGTTGATGGTGCAGCGGGCGCTGTCCAACCTGTTGAGCAACGCCATTCGCCACAGCCCGGACGAACAGGTCATCGATATCGGTATCGAGCGTTGTGGCGATGAAGTCTGCCTGTGGGTGGAGAATGCGGGGCCGGGTATCGACCCGGAGCATCTACCCCACCTGTTCGAGCGCTTCTATCGCGCCGGTTCAGGGCGTTCGCGGCTCGAAGGCGGTACGGGGCTGGGGCTGGCGATCGTCAAGTCGATCATGGCGGTGCATGGCGGGCGGGTTGAGGCGAAGAGCAGGCTGCAGGGGCTGACCCGCTTCAGCCTGTATTTTCCGCAAGCTGCAGAGTAAGTACCGGCCTCATCGCCGGCTATGTTGGCTCCCACAGGGTCAACAGGGATACCTGTGGGAGCCGGGATAGCCGGCGATGAGGCCAACTGCCGACTCAGTGCCGGCTCGCCGCCACGATCAGCGCCTTCATCTCCGCCACCGCCGACTTGAAGCCGACGAACAGCGCATGGGCCACCAGGGCGTGGCCGATGTTCAGCTCGTTGATGCCCTTGATCGCGGCAACGGCTTCGACGTTGTGATAGTGCAGGCCATGGCCGGCGTTGACGATCAGGCCCTGGGCCAGGCCAAAGGCAACGCCATCGGCGACACGCTTGAGCTCTTCGGCGACCTCGGTCGGGGTTTCGGCGTCGGCATAGCGTCCGGTGTGCAGTTCGATCGCCGGTGCACCGACGCGGCGCGAGGCTTCAATCTGGCGCTCGTCGGCGTCGATGAACAGGGACACTTCCGAACCCAGGCGCGACAGGCGCTCGACCGCCGCCTTGATCCGCGCTTCCTGGCCGGCAACGTCCAGGCCGCCTTCGGTGGTCAGTTCCTGGCGGGTTTCCGGCACCAGGCAGATATGCGCCGGGCGGATGCGCTCGGCAAAGGCCATCATTTCTTCGGTGACGCCCATCTCGAAGTTCATGCGCGTCTGCAGCACGTCCTTGAGTACCAGCACGTCACGCTCCTGGATATGCCGGCGGTCTTCGCGCAGGTGCACGGTGATACCGTCGGCCCCCGCCTCTTCGGCGTCCAGCGCGGCTTTGACCGGATCGGGGTAGCGCGTGCCACGCGCCTGGCGCAGGGTCGCCACGTGGTCGATGTTCACGCCGAGCAGCATGCGGTTGCTTTGAGTCACGAAGAGGCTCTCCTGAAAATTGAGCCTCACAGCATACGACGTGCTCAGCGCTTGCGAAACAGTTCGCGACTGACCAGTGGCCGTCCACCCAGGTGCACGGCCAGCGCCTGGCGCATCAGGCGCTTGGCCGCGCTCAGGGCGCCGGGGGCGCTCCAGTCGGCTTCGGCCATGGCCAGCAGCTCGGCACCGCTGAACAGGCCCGGTTGCAACAGGTAGACACGCTCAAGCCCGGCATCCACCTGCAAGCGGTACCAGCCATCGACGACCAGGGGGTCGCCATTGATGTCCCGGTCCAGGGCAAAGGCGTAGCCCAGCTCGTCCAGCAGGCGCCATTCGAAGGCACGCAGCAACGGCTCCAGCGGCCGCCCGGCCGCCAGGGCCTGCAAGGTCGCGGCATAGTGTTCGAACAGGACGGGCTGGGGATCTTCGGCCGGTAGCAGGCGAATCAGTAGCTCATTGAGGTACAGGCCGCTGAACAAAGCATCGCCATGCAACCAGGCGGCGACACCGACGCTGTCCAGGCGACCGACCGTCTTGAGCTCGCCGCGTCCGCGAAATTCGACTTCCAGGGGAACGAAGGGACGCGCCTGGCTACCGCCCTTGCCCCGCGCGCGGCGAAGCACGGCACGCAGACGTCCTTGCGGGGTGAGAAAGTCCACCAGCGCACTGGTTTCACGGTAGGCCCGGCTGTGCAGCACATAGGCCGGTTGGCCGACTGGCAGATCCATGAGTGGCGCTTCGACAGAGGTTGGGCCCGGCAGCCAGGGCGGCCGGGCCGGGTGCGATCAGAGGTCGCCGTAGCCCAGCGAACGCAGGGCGCGCTCGTCGTCGGACCAGCCGCCCTTGACCTTGACCCAGAGGTTGAGCATGACCTTGGCGTCGAACAGTACTTCCATGTCCTTGCGCGCTTCGGAACCGATGCGTTTGATCCGCTCGCCCTTGTCGCCAATGATGATCTTCTTCTGGCCGTCACGCTCGACCAGGATCAGGGCGTGGATGTGCAGGATCTTGCCCTGCTGCTTGAACTCTTCGATTTCCACGGTGATCTGGTACGGCAGCTCGGCACCGAGCTGGCGCATGATCTTCTCGCGCACCAGTTCCGCGGCCAGGAAGCGGCTGCTGCGGTCGGTGATCTGGTCTTCCGGGAAGAAATGGTCGTTTTCCGGCAGGTGCTTGGCGATCAGGCCTTCCAGGGCGTCGAGGTTGTGGCCCTGCTGCGCGGAAATCGGCACGATCTCGGCGTTCGGCAGTTGCTCCTGCAACCATTGCAGGTGCGGGATCAACTCGGCTTTCTCTTCGATCCGGTCGGTCTTGTTGATGGCCAGGATCACCGGGCCCTGCACGTACTGCACGCGCTCGAGCACCAGTTGGTCTTCGTCGGTCCACTTGGTACGGTCGACCACGAAGATCACCACGTCGACGTCCTTGAGGGCAGCCGAGGCGGTCTTGTTCATGTAGCGGTTGAGCGCCTTCTCGTTGCTCTTGTGCATGCCCGGGGTATCGACGTAGATCGCCTGGACATCACCCTCGGTCTTGATCCCGAGCATGTTGTGCCGGGTGGTCTGGGGCTTGCGCGAGGTGATCGCGAGCTTCTGGCCGAGGATATGGTTGAGCAAGGTCGACTTGCCGACGTTCGGGCGGCCGACAATGGCGACATAGCCGCAGCGGGTAGTGTTGGTATCAGTCATTGCCATTCTCCACGCCCAGGGCGATCAGTGCTGCGGCGGCCGCGACCTGCTCGGCGATCCGCCGGCTGACGCCTTGCCCTCGGCTTTTTTCAGTCAAAAGGGTCACTTCGCATTCGACGAAAAACGTCCGGCAATGGGGTTCACCTTGAATATCCACCACTTCGTAGCGCGGCAGTTCACACGCCCGCGACTGCAGAAATTCCTGCAGGCGGGTTTTCGGGTCCTTGTTGGTATCGACCAGGGTCAGGCTCTCGAACTCGCCGGTCAGCCAGGCCAGCACGCGTTCGCGGGCGGTCTGCATGTCCGAATCGAGATAGATCGCGCCGATCAACGCCTCCAGGGCGTCGGCCAGGATCGATTCGCGGCGAAAGCCACCGCTTTTCAGTTCACCGGACCCCAGGCGCAGGTACTCGCCCAGGTCGAAGCCACGGGCCAGCACGGCCAGGGTCTCGCCCTTGACCAGGCGCGCGCGCAAGCGCGACAGCTGGCCTTCGCGGGCCTGGGGGAAGCGCTCGAACAGCGCTTCGCCGGCGACGAAGTTGAGGATCGCATCGCCGAGAAACTCGAGGCGCTCGTTGTTGCGCCCGGCAAAGCTGCGGTGCGTCAGGGCCAGTAGCATCAGCTCCTGGTTCTTGAAGGTGTAACCGAGCTTTCGCTCCAGGCGGCTCAAGGAAACGCTCACAGTGTACCCACGCGCAGTTCGTGGTCGATATTCAACGCTTTGTTCAAATCAACATCCTGAAAGACTGTTTGGCTCATGCCCACCGGCATCGGCGGCCCAGGCGGATCCGCGGATCCCTCTGAACACAGCCTATGCCAGAAATGCATTCGGCGCTGTCCCAGGACAGCGCCGTTGTCGTGTTACTGGATCAGGCCCACTCGCGACAGGCTCGGGAAATGGCTGAGCTTGGGCTCTGGCCAGCTCATCCAGACCGCGAAGGCCTTGCCGACGATGTTCTGGTCCGGGACCATGCCGTGCAGCGCCTTGGGAATGTTGGGGTCATCCCAGAAGCGGCTGTCGTTGGAGTTGTCGCGGTTGTCGCCCATCATGAAGTAATGGCCGGCCGGGACAGTCCATTGCTGGTCAGGCGGCATGCGGTAGCGGCTCATTTCCTTGCGGATCAGGTGCTCGGTCGCGCCCAGTTTTTCCTTGTACAGCTCGGCGCTGCCCAGGGTGCCTGGCTCGGTACCCACCAGTTGCTCGGCAATCGGCTGGCCGTTGACGAACAGCTTCTTGTCGCGGGTGTAGCTGATCTGGTCACCCGGCAGGCCGACCACACGCTTGATGTAGTTGACGTTCGGGTCGCTCGGATAGCGGAACACCATCACATCGCCGCGTTGCGGGTCACCGACTTCGATGACCTTCTTGTCGATCACCGGCAGGCGGATCCCGTAGGAGAACTTGTTCACCAGGATGAAATCGCCCACTTCCAGGGTCGGCTTCATCGATCCCGAGGGGATCTGGAAGGGTTCGACCAGGAACGAACGCAGCACCAGCACGATGAACAGCACCGGGAAGAACGACTTGCCGTACTCGACCAGCAACGGCTCCTTGTTCAACTGCTCGACCACGGCTATCTCAGGCTGGCTGACGCTGCCCTGATAGGTGGCGATCGCCGCACGCCGGCGCGGGGCCAGGAACAGCAGATCGATCAGGGCCAACAGACCACAGACGGCAACGGCGATGACTAGCAACAGCGGGAAATTTAGCGACATAGGACCTAACTATCCAACCTGAGCACGGCGAGGAAGGCTTCTTGTGGAATTTCCACGTTGCCGACCTGTTTCATGCGTTTCTTACCGGCCTTCTGCTTCTCCAGCAGCTTTTTCTTACGGCTGACGTCACCACCGTAGCACTTAGCCAGTACGTTCTTTCTGAGCGCCTTGACCGTGGTCCGGGCGATGATCTGGCCGCCGATAGCTGCCTGGATCGCCACGTCGAACATCTGCCGAGGGATCAGTTCCTTCATTTTTTCGGTCAGCGCACGGCCTTTGTAGGCCGCGTTGTCGCGGTGCACGATCAAGGCCAGGGCGTCGACCTTGTCGCCGTTGATCAGCACGTCCAGCTTGACCAGGTTGGCCGACTGGTAGCGATCGAAATGATAGTCCAGCGACGCGTAGCCGCGGCTGGTCGACTTGAGACGGTCGAAGAAGTCCAGGACCACTTCGTTCATCGGCAGGTCATAGCGGACCTGCACCTGGCTGCCGAGGAACTGCATGTCGCGCTGCACGCCACGCTTCTCGATGCACAGGGTGATGACGTTGCCCAGGTGCTCCTGTGGCACCAGGATGGTCGCGGTGACGATCGGCTCGCGGAAATCGGCGACCGCCGAGGCGTCCGGCAGTTTCGACGGGTTGTCGACGGTGATGGTTTCACCGGTCTTGAGTTCGAGCTCGTAGATCACGCTTGGTGCGGTGGTGATCAGGTCCAGGTCGTATTCGCGCTCCAGGCGCTCCTGGATGATCTCCATGTGCAGCATGCCGAGGAAGCCGCAACGGAAGCCGAAGCCCAGGGCGTCGGAGCTTTCCGGCATGTACTGCAGCGAGGAGTCGTTGAGCGTCAGCTTCTGCAGGGCGTCGCGGAAGTCTTCGAAGTCGTCGGAGCTGACCGGGAACAGGCCGGCGTAGACCTGCGGCTGGATCTTCTTGAAGCCTGGCAGCACTTCGACTTCCGGCGTCGACGACAGCGTCAGGGTGTCACCCACCGGCGCGCCGTGAATGTCCTTGATGCTGGCGATGATGAAGCCTACTTCGCCCGCTTTCAGATCGGCGGTCTGGGTGTGCTTCGGCGTGAACACACCGACGCTGTCGACCAGGTGCACCTTGCCGGTGGACTTGACCAGGATCTTGTCGCCTTTCTTCACCCGGCCTTGACGCACACGCACCAGGGAGACAACGCCCAGGTAGTTGTCGAACCAGGAGTCGATGATCAGCGCCTGCAGGGGCGCTTCGATGTCACCGGTCGGCGCCGGGATGGTCTGCACCAGGCGCTCGAGCACCTCGTCCACACCCATGCCGCTCTTGGCGCTGCAGGCCACGGCGTCGGTGGCATCGATACCGATGATCTTCTCGATCTCGTCCTTGACCTTGTCCGGATCGGCCTGGGGCAGGTCCATCTTATTCAGTACCGGCATGACCTCAAGGCCCTGCTCGATGGCGGTGTAGCAGTTGGCAACCGACTGGGCCTCGACGCCCTGGCCGGCATCGACCACCAGCAGCGCACCTTCGCAGGCGGCCAGGGAACGGCTGACTTCGTAGGTGAAGTCGACGTGACCGGGGGTGTCGATGAAGTTCAGCTGGTAGGTTTTGCCGTCCTGCGCCTTGTAGTGCAGGGTGACGCTGTGGGCCTTGATGGTGATACCGCGCTCACGCTCCAGGTCCATGGAATCGAGTACCTGGGCTTCCATTTCGCGCGCGGACAGACCACCGCACATCTGGATGAAACGGTCCGCCAGGGTCGACTTGCCATGGTCAATGTGGGCGATGATGGAGAAATTGCGGATATGACTCAAATCACTCACGGGTCAACACTCAAAAAGGCTGCGGGACGAACGCCCACCGAAAAATAGCCGGGAATTGTACCTGAAGCCGAAGGGATATGGGAGATTCCAATCGTCAATCGCGGGGCAACGTGGGAGCGGGCTTGCCCCGCGATTGCTGCCCCCTGACGAAAAAGGGCGGCCCAAGCCGCCCTCCTACGCTCAAACCGGCTTATTCAGCCAGCTTGAAGGTGATGAAGCTGGCGCGCCCCTGACGCAGCACGCGCATGGACACCGAACGGTTCTTCGGCAGTTCCTTGGCGATTTCGGTGAACTGCTTGGCCGACAGGATGGCCTGGTTGTTCAGGTGGCTGATGACGTCGCCCGGACGCAGGCCGATCATGGCCGCAGGGCCTTCCTGGACTTCCTTGATGACCACGCCACCCTTGAGTTCCAGGGTCTTTTTCTGCTCGGCGGTCAGGTCCGACACCGAGACACCCAGGCGGTTGCTGCTGCGCTCGGCACTGCCGTTGAGGCTGGAAGCGAGCTCGGCATCATCGTCTGGCAGGGCACCAATGGTGATGTCCAGGCTCTGGCGCTTGCCATTGCGGATGATGTCCAGCTTGGCCTTGGCGCCATCCTTCAGGCCACCGACCAGGTGCGGCAGGTCGGCGGACATGACGATCGGCTGGCCGTTCAGGCTCAGGATCACGTCACCCACCTGCAGGCCGCCCTTGGCCGCCGGGCCGTCTTCCAGGACCTGGGCCACCAGGGCACCGGCCGGTTTGTCGAGGCCGAAGGATTCAGCCAGGTCCTTGTTGACCTCCTGGATCACCACGCCCAGCCAGCCGCGGCTGACCTTGCCGTCTTTCTTCAACTGGTTGGAGACGTCCAGTGCCACATCGATCGGGATGGCGAACGACAGGCCCATGAAACCACCGGAGCGGGTGAAGATCTGCGAGTTGATACCCACCACTTCACCGTTCATGTTGAACAGCGGACCACCGGAGTTACCCGGGTTGATGGCCACGTCGGTCTGGATGAACGGCACGTAGGTGTCGTTGGGCAAGGTACGGCCCTTGGCGCTGACGATACCCTTGGTCACCGAATGGTCGAAGCCGAACGGTGAGCCGATGGCCAGCACCCACTCACCGACCTTCAGTTTCTCGGAATCACCCAGCTTGACGGTCGGCAGGTCCTTGCCTTCGACCTTGAGCAGGGCCACGTCGGTGCGTGGGTCGGTGCCAACCAGCTTGGCCTGCAACTCGCTGCGGTCCGACAGGCGGACGATGATTTCGTCGGCGTCGGCGACCACGTGGTTGTTGGTCAGCACGTAGCCGTCGCTGGAGATGATGAAGCCCGAGCCCAGCGACTGCGCTTCACGCTGGCGGTCACCACGCGGCGAACGCGGGGTCTGGGGCATGTTGCGCTCGAAGAATTCGCGGAACATCGGCGGCAGGCCTTCCAGGTCTGGGACCTGGCCGGTGGCGTACTTGCGATCCGGCAGTTTTTGCTTGGTACTGATGTTCACCACCGCAGGCGAGGCCTGCTCGACCAGGGTGGTGAAGTCCGGCAGGGCCTCGGCCTGGGCGGTGACCACCTGACCGAGCATGAGCACGGCGGCGAACAACGATAGGTAGGTTTTCAAGCGTGGTATTGACATACGGCTCCCGTCACAACGAGCGTGGTTAGCAGTAGGGTCCTGCAGAAGCAGGAAAGGCCAGTCCCCGAAAGGACTGACCTATAGAAAAGTTTTGAGTTTTTTGCAAACTGCAAAGCTTGCCAATCATGTCAGCCAAGGTGCCCTCGACCGCTCTGATCCATGCATTCTCATTGTTGCGCCTGGCCGTCCTGGGCACGCATCGACAGGGCAATCCGTTCGGCAGTACCGATCGGAATCTCACCGACCACAGTGACCATCACCTCACCCCGGGGTGTGGTCAAACGCCGGGAAACGGCCACGGTTGGCCCCAACTGGGTGCGGATGTCCGCCCCCGAGCCACCTTCCAGGGACTCGAGGAACACCGAGAAGCGCGCCAGGCCATCGTCGTACATCAGGCTGCTGACCGCGCCCTTGCCCTGGGGATCCTTGCGCACCGAACTGTCGATCAACTCGAACCCTGGCGGTAGCCAGTCGGAGCGCCAGCCAGTGGCCGGTTGCGCTGCCTGCATCGCTGCCTGGGCAACGGGCTTGCACTGCCCACTGGCCTTGAGCTCATCGTCACCTGGGGCCTGGTCGGTATCCAGACGGGTGAACTGGAAGCGCTCCAGCAGGCGGCCCTTGTCGTCGAGCATCAACGACTTGAGCGGCAGGCCGGTTCCACGATCGAGGTGCAATTCGAAAGCGTATCGATGCTGGTCACGGGGCGTGAGGGTCACGATGACCGCACCACGGCCCGCGACCCGCGACTTGCCGACGACCCCGAGGTCGTACCAGCTCATCAGTTTCAGGGGATCAAGCACTCGTGCCGCTGACTCCGGCGTGTTATCCACGCCCGGGACCAGGGTTCCGCTGACGCACTGGGTATGCCCGTCGACACGCACGACTTCCTGGGCCGGGCCATCGAGCTGCAGGAGGCGCTCGCTGACCTTGCCGTCCTGGACACGGTGCCAGATATCGTGGGTGGAGAAGCTACCGTTACGCTCGTAAACGAAAGTACCCTGATAACTCTGCTGTTGCTCGGCCTGGGCCAGCTTCTTGAGCCAGTCACTCGCCTCTGGAGACGAGTTGGCCGCATGGGCCGGCAGTGTCAGCCAGCCGCCCAGCAACAGCGGTATAAGAGGTAGCGCGCGCATGATCCTCCCTACTTAGCGATTTTCCAGGCTGGCCGCGCGGGCGTATGGCAGGGCGCTCTCGGTGCCCTTGAGGGCCGCTTCCTGAGCATGCTGGCGCAGATAGCCGGGCAGACGCTGGTCGTGCCAGCCGGATTGCCCTTGCAGCACGCCATTGGCCATCGGACCTGGCTGTTCTGCACTCTCACTATAGCCTGCCAGCACGGCGGGGCCTTGAACTTGTGGCACGACCACACCCTGCTGGGCAGGTTGCTGGGCAGCCAGCTGAACGCCACTGATCTCGTCCTGGTTGTACAGGCGCACACCGGCCAACACAGCCACGGTGACCGAAGCGGCCACGGCCAGGCGACCCAGGCTGCGCCATGGACCACGGTTGACCTTGACGGGTGCGGCTTCGTCGGCCAGGGCGGCGGACACGGCAGCGGCGATATCCAGGCGGGGCAGCACCAGTTCCTTGTGCATGGCCGCACGGGCGACCTGGTAGCGCGACCAGGTGGCACGGGTTTCGGCGTCGTCGACGGCGTTCAACACCCGACGTAATTCCAGCTCGTCCGCTTCGTTATCCATCACCGCGGACAGCGATTCCTGCAACGCTTCACGACTCATGGCGGTTCCTCTCTTGGCTGTCGCCGCTGTCTCAGGTTTCCTGCAACAACGGCTGCAGGGCTTTATCTATGGCCTCCCGAGCGCGGAAGATTCGGGAGCGCACGGTACCCACCGGACATTGCATGACGCTGGCAATGTCCTCGTAACTCAGACCATCGAATTCACGTAAAGTTAACGCCGTACGCAAATCTTCTGGCAGTTGCTGAATGGTCCGATGGACGGTGCCTTCGATCTCATCTCGCAACAACGCACGCTCGGGGGACTCCAGATCCTTGAGGCCATGATCGCCGTCGTAAAATTCCGCATCCTCGGAACTCACATCGCTGTCCGGTGGCCGCCGACCGCGGGACACCAGATAGTTCTTTGCCGTGTTGATGGCAATGCGGTACAGCCAGGTATAGAAAGCGCTGTCACCGCGAAAATTGCCAAGCGCCCGGTAGGCTTTGATAAAAGCTTCCTGCGCCACATCCTGTGCCTCATGGGTGTCGTGTACGAAACGCACGATCAACCCGAGAATCTTGTGCTGATACTTCAGCACCAACAGATCGAACGCTCGCCTGTCGCCACGCTGCACGCGCTCGACAAGCTGCTGATCCTCTTCCTGGGTTAGCATGAACACTCCTCAGTGGACTTGAAGGAGCACTGCGTCAAGCTTCGTTCAGGCCTGCAACCATAGACTCGGGCTTTTCGCAAAAGTTCTCCCCTCCAAGCAAGTTTCCTGCGGCCCTTGGTCGGCTCGCACGAAAAACGCAGCGCGGTCTCGGCCGGCTGCGTCGATAATCGGGTCTCGAATACGCAGGCAGTGCCCTTTGACGGGTCGCTACCGCGCGTCGCCGCGGCATTATGGCGTGCGTACAGCCTTCTATGGATATCCACACAGGGTGGAAAGTTCCACAAAAAGCCCCCAGCCCTGCGCAAGCGCCATTGGAAATCAGGGCCTTGGGGCTGATATAAAGGCAGCCGATCCAGATTCACGATAGTTTCACATTGCCATAAGCGCCTGACTATTGTGCCGATCCCCCCCTTCAGATACTAGTGTCCTGACATGAGCCAACAATTCCAACATGATGTCCTCGTGATCGGCAGCGGCGCCGCTGGTCTGAGCCTGGCGCTGACCCTCCCCGACCACCTGCGCATCGCCGTGCTCAGCAAGGGCGACCTGGCCAGTGGCTCGACCTTCTGGGCCCAGGGCGGGGTTGCCGCGGTGCTGGACGACACCGACACCGTGCAGTCCCACGTCGAGGACACCCTCAATGCCGGCGGCGGCCTGTGCCATGAAGACGCCGTGCGCTTCACCGTCGAGCATAGCCGCGAGTCGATCCAGTGGCTGATCGACCAGGGTGTGCCCTTTACCCGCGACGAACACGCCAGCGTCGACGACGGTGGCTTCGAGTTCCACCTGACCCGTGAGGGTGGCCACAGCCATCGGCGCATCATCCATGCCGCCGACGCGACGGGCGCGGCGATCTTCACTACCCTGCTGGCCCAGGCGCGCAAGCGGCCGAACATCGAACTGCTGGAGCAGCGCGTGGCGGTCGACCTGATCACCGAACGACGCCTGGGCAAGGACGGCGATCGCTGCCTGGGGGCTTATGTCCTGAACCGCAACAGCGGCGAAGTCGACACCTATGGCGCACGCTTTACCGTGCTCGCCACCGGCGGCGCAGCCAAGGTCTACCTGTACACCAGCAACCCCGACGGCGCCTGCGGCGACGGCATCGCCATGGCCTGGCGCGCCGGCTGCCGGGTGGCCAACCTTGAGTTCAACCAGTTCCACCCGACCTGCCTGTACCACCCCCAGGCCAAGAGTTTCCTGGTCACCGAGGCCCTGCGCGGTGAAGGTGCCCTGCTGCGCCTGCCCAATGGCGAGCGCTTCATGCCGCGCTTCGACCCCCGGGAAGAACTGGCGCCGCGCGATATCGTCGCCCGCGCCATCGACCACGAGATGAAGCGCCTGGGCGTGGACTGTGTGTACCTGGACATCAGCCACAAGCCCGCCGACTTCATCAAGAGCCATTTCCCCACCGTGTATGAGCGCTGCCTGACCTTCGGCATCGACATCACCCGCCAGGCCATACCGGTGGTACCGGCGGCCCACTACACCTGTGGCGGGGTCATGGTCGACGACCGTGGCCATACCGACGTACCCGGCCTGTATGCCATCGGCGAAACCAGCTTCACCGGCCTGCACGGCGCCAACCGCATGGCCAGCAACTCGCTGCTCGAATGCTTCGTCTATGGCCGCGCCGCAGCGGCCGACATCGAAGCCCACCTGGACCAGGTGAGCATGCCCAAGGCCCTGCCCTGCTGGGACGCAAGCCAGGTAACCGACTCGGACGAAGACGTGATCATCGCCCACAACTGGGACGAGTTGCGGCGTTTCATGTGGGACTACGTGGGGATCGTGCGCACCAGCAAGCGCCTGCAGCGCGCCGAGCACCGGGTACGCCTGCTGCTGGACGAGATCGATGAGTTCTACAGCAACTACAAGGTCAGCCGCGACCTGATCGAGTTGCGCAACCTGGCCCAGGTGGCCGAGTTGATGATCCGTTCGGCCATGCAGCGCAAGGAAAGCCGCGGCCTGCATTACACCCTGGACTACCCGGGCATGCTCGACGAGGCCCGCGACACTATTCTGCAGCCGCCCACCTACGTCGACTGAACTTCAGGCGCACGCGCAGGCGCCGGTGCTGCACCGGCTCCAGCGCGTCATGGCTGATGCACAACCCTTCACTCAAAAGGCGCCCGGGGCGGCGATAGCGCAGCACGACCAGGCCCGGCAGGGCCAGGCTGTCAGGCAGCAGCTGCACCACGTGCCAGCCTTGCGCCCGGCTGAACAGTTGCCAGCCGCCGGCATCCCGCCGCAAACCGCAGATCGCCTTCGGATGAGTGAGCAGGATTCGCCGGGGAATCATCCAGCCCGCCTGCACCAGGCACAAGGCAGCGCCAGACAGGCGCATCCAGCCAGGGAGCTGGAGCAGACTCAGAGCCAGCAAGGCCAGCGCCAGGCTGGCCAGGTAGGCCGCCAGCAGGCTGTTCGAGCCTTGCCAACGGCATTCGAAGCGGTCACTTGGGCTGGACACGATCCAGGATGATGCGAACCATGCGCTGCAGCTCCGGGTCGTCGGACTCACTGCGTTCCATGAACCAGCCGAACATGTCCTGGTCTTCGCAGCTGAGCAAGCGCTTGTACAGGTCACGATCTTCCTGGCTCAGGGTCGGGTAGACCTCCGCGCTGAACGGGACCAGCAGTACGTCCAGCTCGAGCATGCCACGGCGGCTGTGCCAAAAGAGCCGGTTGAGTTCAGTTTGTTCGACCATGAAGCCCTCCTAAAATAGGCCGCCAGTATACAGAGCCAGCGCCCCGGGGACACGCGACGTTGGTCCGGACATCTGCGCAAAAAATGACAGAGGCCTTTACTCAACTACCTATTTTGCCGGTGGCGCTCTATCATGGCAGCCAGTCTTACTACCCTGCGATGACCCATGGCCGACTCCGCTTTTTTCTGCACCCTTTCCCACGAAGGCGTCCTCGCCGTCCGCGGCTCGGACGCCGGCAAGTTCCTGCAAGGCCAACTGACCTGCAACCTCAACTACCTGGGCGACAACACCAGTAGCCTGGGCGCCCGCTGCATGGTCAAGGGTCGCATGCAATCGAGCTTTCGCATCCTGCCCGAGAGCGATGGTTTCCTGCTGGCCATGGCCCGCGAGTTGCTCGAACCGCAGCTGGCGGACCTGAAAAAGTACGCGGTGTTCTCCAAGGCCAAACTGACCGATGACAGCGACGCCTGGGTGCGCTTTGGCCTGAACGCGGGCGAAGCGGCCCTGTCGGCACTGGGGCTTGAAGTGCCTGCGCAGATCGACGCCGTCACCCGCCATGAAGAGCTGATCGCCATCCTGGTGTCCAGCGGCCGTATCGAGCTGTGGGTGCCGGCCGGACAGGCCGCCGCCGTGCAGGAGAAACTCGGCGCACAGCTGCCCCGGGGCGAACTGAACGACTGGCTGCTGGGGCAGGTCCGCGCCGGCATCGGCCAGGTCATGGCCCAGACCCGCGAGCTGTTCATCCCGCAGATGATCAACCTGCAGGCCGTTGGTGGTGTCAGCTTCAAGAAGGGCTGCTACACCGGCCAGGAAATCGTCGCGCGCATGCAGTACCTGGGCAAGCTCAAACGCCGCCAGTACCGCGTGGCGCTGGCCAGCGACGCAGTGCCCGAGCCTGGCACCGAGATCTTCTCGCCGACCCATGGTTCGTCCGTCGGCGAAGTGGTCCTGGCTGCCCGCAGCGCAAACGGTTGTGAACTGCTGGCGGTATTGACCGCCGACGCCGTGGAGGATAACAACCTGCACCTGGGCAGCCCCGACGGACTGGGCCTGACCCTGCTGGATTTGCCCTACGAACTGGACCGCGACCGCGAGATCCAGCGCTGAGCCAGCCCCCTGCCCCGGTGTGGCGAACGCCGGGGCGCTTCTTGAATTGCGTTAGAGATACCCGATGAACAAGCTGGCCGAGATGGTCCAGACCCAGTTGCTGTCTGCCATCGATAACGATGACCTGGTACTGCCGACCTTGCCGGAGGTAGCCCTGAGCATCCGCGAGGCCGCCGAAGACAGCGAGATCAGCGTCAGCACCCTGAGCAAGGTCATCGGCCGCGATGCCGCCCTCTCGGCGCGCCTGATCAAGGTGGTCAACAGCCCGCTGCTGCGCGCCACGGTCGAAGTCACCGACCTGCAAACCGCCATCACCCGCCTGGGCATCAACTACAGCTGCAACCTGGCCATCGGCCTGGTGATCGAGCAGATCTTCCACGCCCGTTCCGAGGTGGTGGAAAAGAAAATGCGCGAAATCTGGACAACCAGCCTGGAAGTGGCAGGCATCAGCTACGAACTCTGCCGACGTTACACCCAGCTGAAACCCGACCAGGGCGCCCTGGCCGGCCTGGTGCACCAGATCGGCGTGCTGCCGATCCTGATCTACGCCGAAGAGCACAACGAACTGCTCTCCGACCCGGTCTGCCTGAACTACGTCATCGACCAGATCCACCCGACCCTGGGCGACAAGATTCTCGGTAGCTGGGAGTTCCCCGAACAGCTGGTCAGACTGCCCGGCCTGGTCCAGGACCTGGACCGCGGCACGGAGCGCGTCGACTACGTCGATATCGTCCAGATCGCCCGCACCCTGAGCCCCGCCACCGGCCCGTCACGGCCACTGGCAGCGCTACCGGCCTACCGCCACCTGGGGCTGCCGACCGGCACCGAACTGGAAGCCTGCGAACTGCTCAATGCCCGTGCCTTGTTCCGCTAGTCGACGCTAAAGCTCACCCGTACTTTCAAGCCGCCACGCTCACCGTCGTGCAGGCTGATCTGCGCCAGGTGGGCGCGGCAGATCTCGCCGACGATGGCCAGGCCCAGGCCGGTGCCCTGGGGACCACGCCGATAGAAACGTTCGAACACCCGCTCGCGTTCATGTTCGGGAATGCCCGGGCCATCGTCCTCGACTTCGAGCGTGCCCGGCGCGCTGACCCGCAGGATCACGTTGCCGCCCTTGGGCGTATGGGCCAGGGCGTTGTCCACCAGGTTGCTGAGCAATTCGTTGAGCAAGGTCGGCTCGCCCCGGACATACACCGGCGCTTCGGCCTCCAGCGCCAGCGCCACGCCACGGGCATAGGCCAGTGGCGCCATGGCCATGCCCAGCTCACGGGCCAGTTGACTGAGGTCGAGCAACTGCGCACCGCCCTCGGCAATCGCCCGCGCGCCGTTCTCCACCCGCGCCAGCGACAGCAACTGGTTGGCCAGGTGGGTCAGGCGATCGGTGCCCTGGGCCGCCGACTCCAGGGTGTCGCGCCACACCTGCGGCTCATTGGAGCGCAGGCCCAGCTCGACCCTGGCCTTGAGCGCCGCCAGGGGCGTGCGCAATTCGTGGGCGGCCTCGGCAATGAACTGCGCCTGGCGCTCGAACTGCTCGCGCAGGCGCTCGGTGAAATGGTTCAAGGCCCGCACCAGCGGGCTCAGTTCGCGCTGCACCTCCACCACCGGCAACGAGCGCAAGTCATCGGGCTGACGCTCTTCCACGGCACTGCGCAGGCGCTCCAGCGGGCGCAACGCGGCGCTGACCGCGAACCACACCAGCAGCAACGCCCCCAGCGCCAGCATGCCCAGGCGCAACAGGGTGTCGGCCATCAGGCTGCGGGCCATGCGCACCCGCGCCTCTTCGGTCTCGGCCACGCGAATCTCGGCCATGCCGTTCATGTTCGGCTCGCTGACCGCCTTGAGCAGGCTCACCACGCGCACGTCCTGGCCCAGGTAACGGGCATCGTAGAAACGCGCCAGGGCCGGGTAGTCGTCGGTGCGCGGCGTGCCGGGCGGCGGTGGAGGCAGGTTTTCGTAGCCGGAGATCAGGCGTTGATGGATATCGTTGACCTGGTAGTAGATGCGCCCGGCGCTGTCGTAGGCGAAGGTGTCCAGGGCCACATAGGGGACATCGGCACTGAGGGTGCCGTCGCGCTGGGACAGGCCGGCGGCGATGGTGCGCGCCGAGGCCAGCAGGGTGCGGTCATAGGCGGTGTCGGCGGCTTCGCGGCCGTTCCAGTAGGCGCTCAGGCCACTGGCCAGCATCAGCACCACCAGCAGGATCGCCAGGTTCCACAGCAGCCGCCCGCGCAGGCTGCCGATGTCACGCATCGCGGTGCTCGAGCAGGTAGCCGAGCCCCCTGAAGGTGACGATGGCCACCGCATGGCCGTCGAGCTTCTTGCGCAGGCGGTGGATGTAGATCTCGATGGCATCGGCACTGGCTTCCTCGTCCAGGCCGAACACCTGGGCCGCCAGTTGCTCCTTGCTCATCACCCGTCCGGGACGGGCGATCAGGGCTTCGAGCACGGCCTGCTCGCGGGAGGTCAGGGTCATCAATTCGTCGCCCAGGGTAAAGCGCCGGGTGTCCAGGTCATAGACCAGCGGGCCACAACGCTGCTGGCGCTCGCCACCGAGCACACTGCGGCGCAGCAGGGCCTTGACCCGGGCCTCCAGCTCGGTCAGCTCGAACGGCTTGGCCAGGTAGTCGTCGGCGCCCAGGTTCAGGCCATGGACGCGGTCCTTGACGTCACTGCGCGCGGTCAGCATCAGCACCGGCAGGGTCTTGCCCCGGGCCCGCAGGCGCGCCAGCACCTCGAAGCCGTCCATGCGCGGCAAGCCCACATCGAGCACGGCCACGGCGTATTCCTCGCTGGCCAGGGCCAGGTCGGCGGCCACGCCATCGTGCAGCACATCAACGGTCAAGCCGGTGCTCTTAAGGGCCTGGGCCACGCTTTCGGCCAGTTGCAGATGGTCTTCGACGAGCAGCACACGCATCGATTTCTCCAAGGTCGCGTCGCGGTCAATGGCGCGGAGTGTACCGCCGACAGCCCGCCTGTGAAGCCTTCGAAACAATGAAAAGCTGTTGAAAGGTTAGCGAAAGGTTGAGCCCCTAGCATCCACTCACGGCTCACTCTGCTTGCCGTACAACCGAGCCATGAAGGTTCGAACTAATAAGAACAATAACGGAGTCACTCCACGATGCTGTCCACACAGCCCCTGGCGTTCGCGCCTACCCGACGCTTGCCTTCCCGCCAGACCGCCGTTGCCGGTGCCCTCGCCCTTGCCGGGGTCGCGCCGCTGAGCCAGGCTGCCTTCTTCGATGACAGCAAGGCGACCTTCGAAACCCGCAACATGTACTTCAACCGCGATTTTCGCGACGGTACCAGTGCCCAGCAGTCCAAGCGCGACGAGTGGGCCCAGGGTTTCATGATCAACTTCGAGTCAGGCTATACCGAGGGCCCGGTAGGCTTCGGCCTCGATGCCCTGGGCATGCTCGGCATCAAGCTCGACTCCAGCCCCGACCGTACCGGCACCGGCCTGCTGCCGACCCACGATGACGGTTACGCCGCCGACGAATATTCCAAGCTCGGCTTGACCGGCAAGGTGAAGTTCTCCGAAACCGAACTGAAGATCGGCACCCTGATCCCGGAACTGCCGACCCTGAAGCCCAACGATGGGCGCATCCTGCCGCAGACCTTCGAAGGTGGCCTGCTGACCTCCGGTGAAATCAAGAACCTGACCTTCACCGGCGGGCGCCTGGAAAAGGCCAAGGACCGCGACGACACCAACAACGAAGACATCGCCCTGAACAACAAGAACGGTCGCTTCCTCGGCACCGTTGCTGGCAACCACTTCGACATGGCCGGTGTGGACTACAGGTTCACCGACAAGATCACCGGCAGCTACCACTGGGCCCAGCTCGACGACGTCTATCGCCAGCACTTCGTCGGCATGATCGCCTCCCAGCCCTGGGGCCCCGGCACCTTCGGCGCCGACCTGCGCATGGCCTTCAGCGACGACCAGGGCCAGGCCCGTGGCGGCGACATCGACAACACCTCGCTCAACGGCATGCTCAGCTATGGCCTGCTGGGCCACAAGTTCAGCGCCGGCTACCAGCACATGTCCGGCGATACCGCCTTTCCCTATGTCGACGGTTCCGACCCCTACCTGGTCAACTTCGTGCAGATCAACGACTTCGCCGGCGCCGACGAACGCTCCTGGCAGGCCCGCTACGACTACGACTTCGCCAAGCTGGGGATTCCCGGCCTGACCTTCATGACCCGCTACGTCAGCGGTGACAATGTCAGCCTGGCCGATGGCGGCGAAGGCAAGGAGTGGGAACGCAACACCGAGTTCAAGTATGTGGTGCAAAGTGGCGCCCTGAAAAACGTCGCCGTGCGCCTGCGCAACGCCACCTACCGCTCCAGCTTCGCCCGCGATGCCGACGAAGTCCGGCTGCTGGTCAGTTACAGCCTTGCATTGTGGTAATCCCCGATAACAATAATGCTCACGGAGATAGACGATGACCTTTTCACTGCGCCGCATTGCCCTTGCCACCGGTTGCCTGCTGCTCGCCGGCAACGTCCTGGCCGCCGAGCCCAAACGCCCTGAATGCATCGCCCCGGCCTCCCCCGGCGGCGGCTTCGACCTGACCTGCAAACTGGTGCAAAGCGCCCTGGTCAACGAGAAGATCCTCAGCAAACCCATGCGCGTGACCTACATGCCCGGCGGTGTCGGCGCGGTCGCCTACAACGCCGTGGTTGCCCAGCGTCCGGCCGATGCCGGGACCCTGGTGGCCTGGTCCAGCGGTTCGTTGCTGAACCTGGCCCAGGGCAAGTTCGGCCGCTTCGACGAGAACGCCGTGCGCTGGGTAGCCGCAGTCGGCACCAGCTACGGCGCCATCGCAGTGAAAAGCGACTCCCCCTACAAGACCCTCGATGACCTGGTCGCGGCCCTGAAGAAGGACCCGAGCAAGGTGGTCATCGGCTCCGGCGGCACCGTCGGCAGCCAGGACTGGATGCAGACCGCGCTGATCGCCAAGGCCGCCGGGATCAACCCGCGCGACCTGCGCTATGTGGCCCTGGAAGGTGGTGGCGAGATCGCCACGGCGCTGCTCGGCGGGCACATCCAGGTGGGCAGTACCGACATATCCGACTCCATGCCACATATCCAGAGTGGCGACATGCGTCTGCTGGCGGTGTTCGCCGAACAGCGCCTGGACGAGCCGGAGATGAAGGACATCCCTACCGCCAAGGAGCAAGGCTACGACATCGTCTGGCCGGTGGTGCGCGGCTTCTACCTGGGGCCGAAGGTCACCGACGAGGAGTACGACTGGTGGAAGGCCTCGTTCGACAAGCTGCTGGCCTCCCAGGAGTTTGCCAAGTTGCGTGACCAGCGCGAACTGTTCCCCTTTGCCCTGACCGGCAAGGAGCTGGACACCTACGTGAAGAAACAGGTCGCGGACTACAAGGCCCTGGCCAGGGAATTCGGGCTGATTCAGTAATCTCCCAACCTTTCGAAAAGCATCGCGGGGCAAGCCCGCTCCTACACACGGTGTTCGCCTGTGGGAGCGGGCTTGCCCCGCGAAAAGAGGATTCCCCCGATGATCCTGCAACGCATCTTTGCCCTGTTCCTGCTGGCGCTCTGCGCCGCCCTGGCGGTGATGGCCTGGCCCTACCAGGCCGCCTTTTCCTACGAACCGGTCGGCCCGCGCGCCTACCCCTTGCTGATGCTCGGCCTGATGGGCGCCAGCCTGCTGTACCTGGCCTTTCGTCCGACGCCCATCGTGCGCAAGGACGACGAACCCGAGCTGGACCGTGAAACCCTGAACAAGATCGGTATCTGCGTGGCCCTGCTGATCGTCTTCGCCGCGACCTTCGAGCCCCTGGGCTTCATCGTCAGCAGCATCCTCATCGGCGTGCCCATGGCCCGGCTCTATGGCGGACGCTGGCTGCCCAGCGTGGTGATCATCGGCTTGATGAGCATCGCCCTGTATGCCTTGTTCGACCGCGTCATGGATGTGCCCCTGCCCCTCGGCCTGCTCGACGTTCTGGAGAATTGACATGGATACCCTCAGCTACCTGGGCCAGGGCTTCGGCGTCGCCCTGAGCCCCTACAACCTGGTCACTGCGCTCACCGGCACCTTGATCGGCACCGTGGTCGGCCTGCTGCCGGGCCTTGGTCCGATCAATGGCGTGGCCCTGCTGATCCCCATCGCCTTCGCCCTCGGCCTGCCACCGGAGTCGGCGCTGATCCTGCTGGCGGCGGTGTACCTGGGCTGCGAGTACGGCGGGCGGATCAGCTCGATCCTGCTCAATATTCCCGGTGAAGCCTCAACCGTGATGACCACCCTCGACGGCTACCCCATGGCACGCCAGGGCCTGGCCGGCGTGGCCCTGTCGTTGTCGGCCTGGAGCTCTTTCATCGGCGCCTTCATCGCCACCTGCGGCATGGTGTTGTTCGCCCCGCTGCTGGCAAAATGGGCGATCGCCTTCGGACCCGCGGAATACTTCGTGCTGATGGTGTTCGCCATTGTCTGCCTGGGCGGCATGGCCGGCGACCGCCCGCTGAAAACCTTCATCGCAGCCCTGATCGGCCTGTTCCTCTCCAGCGTCGGCATCGACGCCAACAGCGGCGTGTATCGCTTCACCGGCGACAGCGTGCACCTGGCCGACGGCATCCAGTTCGTGGTGCTGGTACTGGGCCTGTTCTCCATCAGCGAGATCCTCCTGCTGCTGGAAAAGACCCACCACGGTCACGAAGCGGTAAAGGCCACCGGCCGTATGCTGTTCAACGTCAAGGAAGCCGCCTCGGTGTTCCTGGTGAACATCCGTTGTGGCGTGCTCGGCTTCATCATGGGTGTATTGCCCGGCGCCGGCGCGACCCTGGCCAGTGCCGTGGCCTACATGACCGAGAAGCGCATCGCAGGCCCCAAGGGCACCTTCGGCAAGGGCGACAAACGCGGCCTGGCCGCGCCGGAAACCGCCATCGGCGCCTCCTGCTGCGGCGCCCTGGTGCCGATGCTGACCCTCGGCGTACCCGGCTCGGGCACCACCGCAGTGATGATCGGCGCCCTGACCCTGTACAACATCACCCCGGGGCCGATGCTGTTCGCCCAGCAGCCTGACATCGTCTGGGGCCTGATCGCCTCGCTGTTCATCGCCAACATCATGCTGGTGATCCTCAACATCCCGATGATCCGTATCTTCACCCGCATCCTCGCCGTGCCGAACTGGGCGCTGGTGCCGGTGATCGCCATCATCACCGCGATCGGCGTCTACGCGGTGCACGCCACCACCTTCGACCTGTTCCTGATGATCGGCATCGGCATCTTCGGCTACATCCTGCGCAAGCTGGACTTCCCGCTGTCGCCAGTACTGCTCGGCTTTATCCTCGGCGGGTTGATGGAGCAGAACCTGCGCCGTGCGCTGTCGATCTCCAACGGCGCCCTGGATATCCTCTGGTCCAGCCCGATCACCGCCAGTGTCTGGGGCCTGACCATCGCCATGTTGCTGCTGCCGCTGCTGCGCATCTGGCGCAAGCGCAGTGCCCAGCGGCGCGCCCTGGCCGATGTCTGAAAGGCCTTCGAAGCTGTACTGGGCCACCGGGCTGGTCGGGCTGGCGGGCGGGTTTCTCGCCAGCCAGGTCGGCTGGCCGCTGCCGTGGATGGTCGGCTCGTTGCTGGCGATCATCCTGGTGCGCTGCCTGACGCCCTGGCAACTGAGCGAGATTCCTGGCGGACGCAAATGCGGCCAGTGGATCATCGGCATCGGCATCGGCCTGCACTTCACCCCGGCGGTGGTCGAACAGGTGGCCAGCAACTTCGGCCTGATCTTTTGCGGCGCGCTGATCACCAGCCTGTCCAGCGTGGTCGGGGTGTGGTTGCTGCGCCGTACCGGTGAAGACCGGGCAACGGCGTTCTTTTCCAGCATGCCCGGTGGCTCCGGAGAAATGGTCAACCTCGGCGCGCGTAACGGCGCGGTACTCAGCCAGGTGGCGGCGGCACAGAGCTTGCGGGTACTGGCCGTCGTGCTGTGCGTACCAGCGCTGTTCAAGTTCCTGCTCGGCAATGGCGTGCCGCTCAGCCATACCGGTAGCGTCAACTGGGGCTGGCTGTTGCTGATCTGCCCACTCGGCATCGTACTGGCCCTGGGCTGGCAACGTTTGAAACAGCCCAACCCCTGGCTGTTCGGCCCGTTGCTGGTGGCGGCTGTCGCCAGTGTCAGCGCCAACCTGCAGGTTGCCCTGCCCGATGGCGCCAGCCAGATCGGCCAGTGGCTGATCGGCAGCGGCCTGGGCTGTCACTTCAACCGCGCGTTCTTCCGGCGTGCGCCGTCGTTTCTTGGCCGTACCCTGATCGCCACGGCCTTGACCATGCTGATTGCCGGCATCGCCGCCTGCGTGCTCAGCGTGATGACCCACCTCGACCTGCGTTCGCTGACCCTGGGCATGATGCCCGGTGGCATCGCCGAAATGAGCCTGACCGCTGAAACCCTGCAACTCTCGGTGCCGCTGGTCACGGCGCTACAGGTGATGCGTTTGCTGTTCGTGCTGTTTCTGGCCGAACCGTTATTCAGGCATTGGGACAAACGCTGCGACTGATGCAAAAAAAAGAGGAAGCCCAGGCTTCCTCTTTTTCATTGTGCGCTTACCAGGTGAAGCGTACGCCAACGGTGGCACCGAACGGCTTCTCGATCTTGTCGCCGTTGCTGTAGTCGATATCGGCATGCAGTTTCAGGCGCTCGGACATCGACACGGCGATACCGGCACCGACCTCGCCACGCGAACCGGACAAGTCGTTGTTGAACACGTTGTTGTTGACCTTGACCTCGTTGTCCTTGGCAAACTCATGCACTACAGCGGCACGCAGGTACGGTTGGGCAAAACGCCCCTCGCCCAGGTCGAAGTTGCGACCTACCGTGGCACCGGCCTTGCCCAGTACCGACTTGGTCCGATCGCCTTCAGCCTGCAGGCCATTGTCCAGGTCGTAGGAGTTACCCTGGATGCTGACCGCCGATACCTGGGCGAAGGGTTCGACGAAGTAGCCGTCGTCCAGTTTGATATGCCGACCGAACTCGGCCGAAGCGCCCACGCCATTGGTCTTGTAGTTACCCTTGGCCTGGGTGCCATCACTCATGGCCACCTTGGACTCGTTATCGAAGCGGTTGAGCTTGGCCACGGCGTCGAAGTAGTAGCCGCTTTCCTCATCCAGCCAGGTGGTGTAGGCGCCGACGTAGTAGCTGTCGACGTTGCCACTGGTACCGCGATCCAGATCCAGGTCGGACGTGCTGTGACCGGCCAGCACACCTACCAGCCATTGGCTGTCGCCCACCTGGGCATCGGCACCCAGGGTGAAGCCTTGCTGGGTCTGCTTGTAGGCCGTGCCAGAGGACTCGGCAACGTTGTACTTGCTACCGTAGGCCCGGCCCCAGGCACCGCTTTTGCTTTCGTTATAGCGCAACTCGCCCATGCGCGTGCGCAGCGACGACAGCTCGCCGTACCAGATGGTCGGCGCCGTATTGAACAGGGCCATGACCGAACGGGTAGCCGGACTGATGGTTTTCGTTTCGGCGTCCAGGTGCCAGTCATTGCCTTCCCGGGTCAGGCCATAGGAAAAGGCGCCCAGGTCGACCGGACCGTTGAGCAGGCTGAACTGGGCGTCGCCACCCTGGGTGGTGACCACGGTCAGGCGCTCGACAGCAGCTTCATTACCGCTGGCGCTGATGGCCAGCAGGTGCTCGCCCCTGGCCTCGCCGTTGACATTGAGGCGGTCGCCTTGGCCCGTCACGAAGTCGGCGGTCATGTGGAAGGTGCCATTGCCGGACAGCTCGCCGACGTCCAGGCGATAGAACTCGCCGGGGGCGCCGAAGGTGACATGGCCACCCTGGAGGGCGAGCGCAGCTACCTGGTTGCTACCGGTCATGGTCCAGTTAGCCTCGCTATTGATATCCAGACGAGCCACGTTTTCCAGATTGCCGGTCAGCTGCGAAGCATTGGCAAGGGCTACCTTGGCATTAGCGCCCGCTTCTGCGACAACATCGCCAATCAGGCTGGCCTGCTGCAAGTTGACCTCGGCACTGCTGCTGTCCTTGAGCAGGACATTGCCGCGCAGTTCACTGTTTTCGACATTCAGCCGTGCGCTACCACCATTCACGACTTCGAGCACATTGCCGTTGCCACCGATCAGTTGGCTGGTATTACCGACATTGAGCTGGGCGCTGGCCCCGTCGACCTGGATGGCAGCGCCATTCTCACCCCTGACAATACTGTTGTTCAGCGTTACTACCCCTGGCGTGCCATGGGCCTGTGTCGACTCGTCAATGATGAAGACACCGTTTTCTCCACCGCTAATCTGGCTATCGCTGGCCGACACCGTACCGTTGAACAACAGGATGCCCTGACCATTGGCGGCACTGGCCGTCACCTGCGAATCCAGCAGCGTAAGTTCACTGAAGCGGGTCAGCCAGGCCCCCACGGCGTTGCCGCTGATCTGGCTGGCGGAGACCTGGGCTTTCGAGCCGGTGCTGAGGGCAGTTTGGCGCACCAACTGTAATCCTGTGCCATTGCTCGCAGTAATAACGGCATTGTTGATCGTGGCGGTACTATTCAACAAGCGCAAGGCGGGGGTGGAGCCGATATTGGTTGGCGCGACTACACTGCCGCCGTTCATATTGACATGGGAAAAGTTTGCGTTGATTTCCTCGGTTCGTGCGTCCTCGCCGAGGATATTCAGAACAGCACCAGGACTGACGAAGTAATGATCAAGCGCTGTATCGCCAGTGACGGTAAATTCCGTATCGACGACAGCGGCCACAGCGGAGTGAGTAATAAGGGTACCCGGCACAATGCAGGCGAACTTCAAGGCACGGACCAAAGGTGTAAAAGCAAACAAGCGACGAAAGTTCATTTAATTCAATCTCTCAGATTTGGCGTGCCTTCCTCGTTCTACTTCCGCGAAGTGCGCACAATTAAGGGAGAGCGAAATCTACAGTCCGACGGCGTAGGAATATGTAGGAATAATCTGACGATATATAGTGTATTTTCAACAGCACATAAGAACCAGGGTGCTGACAGCACTGTTGCAAACACCCTGGATCAACTTATGCGAATCTCAAGCAACTCGAGTGCAAGAGGTCTGCGCATCACAAATGCAACCACCCGCCGCACGCCGGGAGAACACCACCCTTGCTTCGGCCGACTGCCCAATAGGTTCAAGAGATCGACCTTTCGAGCTACTTTCCCTATGGGTTTTCCAAGTCATCGCGACGTACCCCTGCACCGCCGGATAGATGTTAGGCTCCCAGGGAACATCGATCACGATACCGGATGTCACCTCGGCGGCTGTACTGAAAGTCCCGCTAAAGGTAGTACGGGTCGACTCGATCGGTTCCTCGGTGATGGGGGGAGTCCAGTCTGTAACTTCAATCATGTGCCAGGACAATTCGTAAGTATCACCCACGCGAACATTGCTGGCATCTTGCAAACGAACGCGAATGCCCAGCCACGGCGCCGAAGAGCAATTAATGAAGCCTCCGGGCGAAGTCCTGCTGACTACTTGGGGTGGAGCCAGCACTAGCAGTGAAATGACCGACACCTCAACAGCTTGTGCGGGTGAACGTTGATGGGCTTTATCCCAGTCACCATCAGACAGTTCGTAGGCTACATCGCGAAGGCCATTACCAACCTCTTCAATTCTCGCCCAGGGCAAGACGAAGTCCATATGGCCTTGGGCAATTTCCGCCGCCGTCGGACTGCGCTCTGAACCTTCCACAAGTTGACCTTGGTAAAGGACCCGCAAGACATCAGTCTCGGTGGCGCCAGGATAGAGTGGAACCCGGATAATCGCATCCTCCCCAACATCCTCGGGCGTCAGCTTGTTCATCTCGGTCGAGACAGCAGGAATCAGATCTGCCTGCTCCAGTTCATCATTAATGGGCGAAGGATTCTCGGGGTCCGGACCAGGGCCTGGCACTCGCAGATCGAAATCCACTGCTACAGCGTCTGACGGAGTTTCGAAATGACGGAACACGTAATAGCTGACATTCTCCCGATACTGGGGAGCTCCCGAGTGCCCCATGAGCTCGGCGTACGGCAGTTCAAGCTCGATCGGGAAGGTGTAGCCACTGCTCAATACCGTATCATCGACCTCCCTGGCGCCTAGTTTCACGACAATCCTGTCACCGTCCTGAGCATTGTCATATGCGTCGATCAACACGATGGCCCCACCACGTGCTTCATTCAAGGATATGAACAGGTCTTCGCCGTCCTCACCACTGGCCTGGGGGATACGCGGTAGTGGCAGGTTGGCGGGTGGATCTTTCAGTAGCACACGAATCTCGGTACGTGTGTCTTCACGGGTTGTCGGATTACCCGCATAGTCATAAAGTCGATACGACAATTCGCCAGTACCTTCGCCAAAGCCTCTGATGAGCTCGGCATCCAAAGTAAAGGACAAGGGAAAGTTATTGACCGCCCCGGACGCGATGGGGGCGACCTGATTCCTCCAGAACACCTCAAAGCGATCACCCGGCGCCCATCCGATGTAGTCAGGAATTCCAAACGTCACACCACCGTGTGCATCCAGGTAGCTGGGTGTAATGACACCGTCCGGCAAGTCAGCGGGAAAACTCAGGGGCAAGGTTGGCAGGCCATTGTGGGGGGGCAGCCGGTCGATGCTGATGCGTAATGTTCCTGACCCTGACTCGTTTTCAACCGAATTCGTGACTATATACCTGAGGTCTTTGATGCCATGACCACCAAGCAGTTCAAGACCGACGCTGAAAGTCAAGGGAAAATCGTTTGCCGCAGGTGGCCATGCAATAGCTTCTGTAAAAATCGGCCTGGCAAGATCAGGAAGTAAATACAAAGCAATAAAGCCTGCTCCCGGGGGGGCATTCTCCGTGAAGTAAGCAATTTGCAGCTCAGCGCTCACCTCGCTCGATGGCAGCAGGTTGGGTTGATTGGGATCAAGATCAGGCAGCGCGTTTCCCACCGTCAACGGCGGTAAAGTACGAAGCGAGGGCGAACGTGGTTTTTTTTGAACCCGTGTTGGCAACGTCGGTGCCGACTCGAACTTGGTCATGATCCAGCTCCTGTTTTGATAATCACTGTAAAACACTTTGTCGGCCACCATCGCATGCCAGACAAGCGTCAGGTAAACAATGCTCCAACTTCAACTTACGTACTTACTTGCTGCCATAGGTGTCATACATAGGCACCAAGACACAAATACCCTGTTCCCGGGTAGAGAATTGACAAACGCACAATATTGACTTTCGAATACAACAATGAACCATCATCTCGCTGTATCCGGTAATACACTCTGGCCGAACCGTTTATTGTGGCGGGCTCGCGGATAAATGGATCAAACGAACCCTGCAACTCAATGAATCCCTCTTCGGCTTCAGTGGGGTCCAGTGGCGCAGGGCGAGCAATGACCTGAAAGGTGGCTGCGATAAAATCCGAGCCGTTGTTGTTACGACAACCCTGCCAGATGACTTCGCAACGATCCCCTTCCTGCAATTGCTGCTGATCCCCCGGTATCCGAACTCTGACACCCAGCGACGGAGCGTGCGGGCTGTTGCACTTGATCCAGCCCCAGCGATCGGCATCGGGAAACTCCGGCCAGGCCAACACCGCGATGCGGCTGATGTCGACGAGTACCTCAACCGCCTGCGAACGCTGGTAGTTCACCCCATTGAAGGTGCGGTAGAACATGGGCAAGGCAGGATGGTTACCTTGCTCAAGGATGATGGACCACGGCACGCGAAAGCTGACAAGGCTCCCGGCCTCTTCACCCGGCTGCACCTGGTGGCTATCCACAGGATCCGGGTGTCGCCCCCAGAAAAGCTCCAGCCTGTCGCCAGCCGACATGCGCTCAGGCAGCTCCAGCTCCACCCGGGCATCGAGTTCGAAATCCGGGTCGCCGAGCTGATTGTCGCCCTGCTCCCCCCTGACCACCGGCAACGGCAGCAGCAGCGGGTTTTCCGGTGCCGGGAACTCAGGGTGCACCGGACCTGCGACGGTAAGGTCAACATCGACGAAAATCGATTCCGATCGACGATCGAAGCTTCCCGAACGCTGCCAACGGTAGTAGACCCTTACCGGTGGTTGTCGCTCGTACAGGGCATCCTTGCTCAGCACCTCCCAAGGCACGTCCATTGCGGCAGGCCACTGCTGAGGGTCATTCAGTTCATAGAGAGCGAGGGCCTCACCGTTCCAATAGACTTGCAAGACGTCGCCTGGTTGCGCCCCTTCGATCAGCGGCACCTCCACCCACACGCCTGTTACCGCATCCACAAGGTCGATCAGCCCGTCCTCGACCAGAGGAACCCTGGGTAACGGTAAGTCAGGCAAGACCTCCAGCGCGACGGTAACCGAAGCTGCCAATGAAGCAGGGCCCGAGTTACCGGATCGATCTTCGAGAATACAGTGAACCGTGTGCGGCCCGTTCCGGCGAGTACGCAGGAAGGCACCGGAAAACGGCACAATCACCGGATCTTGATTGGTATCGGTGATTTCGACATGACCGTCAGCCTCCTCGATCCGCGGAAAGCCGTTGAGCAGATCGAGGTCCCAGAAGTAATACACCCGGTCTTCGAGACGAATATCCGGCCATTTACTGATCGTCGCCAGCACCTGATCATCGTTGTTCTGCAGGTATTCTTCAGTGATCCCGGTAGTGTCGATCGGGTCGGGGAAGCCAAGTCTTCCGGGCGTTCCACCAAAGTTGGGTGCCTCACTGTCAAGCCTGACCAACAATGGCATGGAGTCTGCCGGATTCAGCGCTGTCACACGGTAGATCAAGCGAAAGTTACCAGCAAACCCCAGGCACTCCTCCGGCAGCCACAGCGTCAAGGGGAAGTGATCGTTCGGCTGGAATAACGCAGGTAGCTCAACCGGCTCTCCGACCGGATCACCATCCCAGATCAGCTCCACCACAGTGGGCACAGGCACCGCATGATTCGGCCAGACCTGCTCGACCCTGACCGCCAACGGTTCCTGACGATGCCGACGATGGATATGCCAGGCGGACTCATCCTCCAGCAGCGGCAAGGCCTTGGGGATTACAGGCGCATCCAGCCTCAGGATGGACGCGTCAATGAGCCCGCTGGCGAGTGTCCTGCTGGAGGTCATGTGCCCTGCTCCGTTGGTGAGAGTCAGGGCTATTCAACACCTGAAGGTGAATGCTCGAAACTGGCAAAAATGCTAGGTAGCGGCACTCAAACCGGCGGCAGGCGCCAGTCGATCGGGGCCAGCCCGCGCTGTTCGAGAAAGCGGTTGGCCTGGCTGAAATGGCCGCACCCGAGGAAACCACGATAAGCCGACAAGGGCGAGGGATGCACCGACTTGAGCACCAGGTGCTTGCTGGCATCGATCAGCTTCTGCTTGCTCTGGGCATGGGCGCCCCAGAGCAGGAACACGCTGTTGGGCTGGTGTTCGCTGACCACCTCGATGATGCGGTCGGTGAAGTACTGCCAGCCCTTGTTGGCATGCGACGCCGCGTTGGCACGCTCGACGGTCATGGTGGTGTTGAGCAGCAGCACGCCTTGGTCGGCCCAGGACTGCAGGCAGCCGTGCGTGGGGATCTCGATGTTGAGGTCGCGGTGCAACTCCTTGTAGATATTCACCAGCGAGGGTGGTGCCGGCACGCCCGGTTGCACCGAGAAACACAGGCCATGGGCCTGGCCCGGGCCGTGGTACGGGTCCTGGCCGAGGATCACCACCTTGACCTGGTCAAGCGGCGTGGAATTGAGCGCATTGAAGATCAGCGGCCCTGGCGGGTAGATTTCCTTGCCGGCGGCATACTCCTGGCGCAGGAATTCGCGCAGCTCACGCATGTAGGGCTGGTCGAACTCGGCGCGCAGGGCCTCCTTCCAACTGGGTTCAAGTTTGATGCGGTCGTCGTCAGTCATGGTCAAGTCCGTAAAACAATGGCGCGACACTAGGAAAGCCGCTAGCGCTTGTCAATCGATCCGACCGGCGACCGCCGAAATCGTCCACAGCGACCATACTTGAGCGGATCAACCAAGAGGTCGGCCATGGCTGCTGTACTGTGCGAAGAACTCACCGGTGTCGACGGCGCCCGCATCGGCGTCGCCACCCTCAATGCGCCGCAAACACTCAATGCCTTGTCGCTGCCGATGATCGAAGTGCTCGACGAGCAGCTCAAGGCCTGGGCCAATGAGCCGGAAATCGTCTGTGTGTTGCTGCGTGGCAGTGGTACCAAGGCCTTCTGTGCCGGTGGCGAGGTACGCAGCCTGGCCCAGGCTTGCCGCGACCATCCAGGCCAGGTTCCACCACTGGCAGCGCATTTTTTTGCCGCGGAATACCGTCTCGACTATCGCCTGCACACCTACCCCAAGCCCCTGATCTGCTGGGGGCATGGTCATGTGCTGGGTGGCGGCATGGGGCTGTTGCAAGGGGCCAGTATCCGCGTGCTGACTCCGAGCAGCCGCCTGGCCATGCCGGAAATCAGCATCGGCCTGTACCCGGATGTCGGCGGCAGTTGGTTCCTGTCCCGCCTGCCGGGCAAGCTCGGCCTGTTCCTCGGCCTGACCGGCGCGCCGATCAATGCGACCGATGCCCTGGACCTGGGCCTGGCCGATCGTTTGCTGGGTGAAAACCAGCAGCAGGAGCTGCTCGACGACCTGCTGCAACTGAACTGGCAGGAACAGACCGCCCTACAGCTCAACAGCCTGCTCAAGGCCCAGCAACATGGCACCCAGGCCCAGTGGCCCGAGGCCCAGTGGCTGCCAAGGCGCAAGCAGATCGATGCCCTGCTCGATGTCGCCGACCCGGTCTGTGCCTGGCGCGCCATTGCCCGACTGCGCAACCATGCCGATCCGCTACTGGCCAAGGCCGCGCAAACCATGCTCGAGGGCTGCCCCTTGACCGCCCACCTGGTCTGGCAACAGATCCAGCGCGCCCGCCATCTGTCACTGGCCCAGGTGTTCCAGATGGAATACGCCATGAGCCTCAATTGCTGCCGGCATCCGGAGTTCAGCGAAGGGGTGCGCGCGCGCCTGATCGACAAGGACCAGAAACCGCGCTGGCACTGGGCGGATATCGCCCAGGTGCCAACGGCGGTGATCGAGGCGCATTTCAGCAAGGCATGGGAGGGCCGTCATCCATTGGCCGACCTGGCTTGAGCTGCGCCTCAGCGACGCCAGTTGCGATCCGGCCAACCGCCCCGGTTACGGTCGTAGCGTGACGGGCCATGGCGGTATCGGTCATACCCGCGACCTGGGTAGGGCTTGTAATAGTTGTGCGGCGTTTCACGGTAGTAACCGTGGGGCGCAGGACGGTAGTAATGCGGCGGTGGCGCGTAATAGCGCGGCGGCGGCACTACGTAGTAGCCGCGATGGTAGGGTTGGGGCGACCGGTAATAACCTGAATAACCGTAGCGGTCGACGGTATAGACCTCGGTTCGGTAGTAACCATTACCTCCGTAGGGGACACAAGCAGTTGTCAGCACACTCAGCACAACCATCAGCAACAGTCGGCGATACATGGCGGCCTCCCGGACCGCGAAACTGCCCGTTCCAGCGGCGCTGGTCGGCGTCGATCGGCAAGCGTTCATCGACACTGTATAAGACTGACGAAAACGGCTCTGGTGCCATTGCCGCAATAAATTGATACAAGGCCGTTCGATAAAAACTGACCACCGGCAGCGGCTTGAGCAAGTTGCCAGCCGAGGATACCCTGCACAACCGATCCGACCCTCAATGACCGCGCCCATGAACGACACCCGCCGCTGCCCCGCCTGTGGCGCCAGCAACCATTGCAGCCTTGCCGACCCGCGTACGGCGGCCCAGGCCTGCTGGTGCTACGGCGTGAGCATCGACCCCAAGGTCCTCGACGCCTTGCCCGCCGAGCTGCGTGACAAGGCCTGCCTGTGCCCGCGCTGCGCCGAGGTCGAGGCGCAATTGCAGGCTGCCAGGGCCACTCCCAGCAGTTAAACTGGCACGCCCTGCGTTTGGCACTGTATGCGTCTCGATCGATTCCTCAGCAACCTGCCCTGCTTCAACCGCCAGCAAGTGCGCCTGCTGCTGGTCGAGCGCAGGGTACGTGTGGACGGTTATTGCGTCAGCGACCCGCGCCTTGAGGTGCGCGAGTTCAGCCGCATCGAGGTCGACGACCAACTGCTGCAAGCCGGGCGCCCACTGCGCTACCTGATGCTGCACAAACCCCAGGGCTGCGTCAGTGCCACCCAGGACCCACAGCACCCAACCGTCCTCGAACTGATCGACGAACCTGACACCCAGGATTTGCACATCGCCGGGCGCCTGGACTTCAACACCACCGGGCTGATGCTGCTGACCAATGACGGCCAGTGGTCGCGACGCCTGACCCAGCCCCAGACCAAACTGCCCAAGATCTACTACGTCGAGACCGAGCAGGAGATCGGCGAACACTACATCGAAAAATTCCGCCAGGGCTTCTACTTCGCCTTCGAAGACCTCACCACCCTGCCTGCCGAGCTGACCCTGCTGGGCCCGCGCAGCGCCCGCCTCGGCATCATCGAAGGCCGCTACCACCAGGTCAAGCGCATGTTCGGCCACTTCGACAACAAGGTGCTGCGCCTGCACCGCGAACGCATGGGCCCGCTGCAACTGGACCCGGACCTGCGCCCGGGCGAGTACCGCGCGCTCTACCCCGAGGAAATCCAGGCGATCTGAGGCGACGACCGCCTGGCAGAAAGATTTCGTCAAATGCCCCAAAGGCACTTGCGGGATGCTCTGGCGCCTGCTTGAATCGAATCGTCGGTCTGCATGTGACTCAACGGTCACGCCCGTAGTCCAAGACACCTTTTTTGCCGGCTACCTGTGCCTCGAAGCCTTGGAGTCCGGCGAATTTGCCCACCTAGAACAATACCCGTCGACCAGCGACAGCGGATCGGCAAGGGCCCTCAGCTTCTCTTCAAGGCGTATGCCTACCTGTCATAAAGAACGCGCATCCTTGCATGTGCGAACACCCTTTTTGCGCCAGGAGTCGACGACATGAGGCCAGAAATTGCTGTGCTTGATATACAAGGTCAGTATCGGGTTTACACGGAGTTCTATCGCGCAGACGCCGCTGAGAAGACGATCATCCTGATCAATGGCTCGTTGGCCACGACAGCGTCCTTTGCCCAGACGGTGCGCAACCTGCATCCGCAATTCAACGTAGTGCTCTACGATCAGCCCTATGCCGGCAAGTCCAAGGCGCACAACCACCACGAGCGCTTGCTGACCAAGGAGACCGAAGGGCAGATCCTGCTGGAGCTGATCGACCACTTCGGCGCCGACCACGTGATGTCGTTCTCCTGGGGCGGCGCCTGCACCCTGCTGGCCCTGGCGCACAAGCCGCGGCGCATCGAGAAGGCGGTGGTCAGCTCGTTCTCGCCGGTGATCAACGAGCCGATGCGCGACTACCTCGAGCGCGGCTGCCAGTTCTTGAGCGCCTGCGATCGCTACCAGGTCGGCAACCTGGTCAACGACACCATCGGCAAGCACCTGCCGTCGCTGTTCAAGCGCTTCAACTACCGGCATGTCAGTACCCTGGACAACCACGAGTACGCGCAGATGCACTTCCACATCAACCAGGTGCTCGAACACGACCTGGACAATGCCCTGCGCTCGGCCCGAGTGATCGACATCCCGGTGCTGTTCATCAATGGCGAGTGGGACGAGTACACCACCATCGATGACGCCCGGCAGTTCAGCCAGCATGTGCGCAACAGCCACTTCAGCGAGATCCGCGCCGCCGGCCACTTCCTCGACATGGAACACAAGGCCGCCTGCGACGAGACCCGCGAGGCCATGTTGAGCTTCCTCAAGCCGGCGGTACGGGAATCCCGCGTACGTTACCAGTACGTCCAGGAGCATCATGCACTGGCGATCTGAAACCTGTGGCTTTCGGTAGCGCAGCCTCCTGCATCAGCGGCCCGCATGGGCAGAAGGAAGAGTCAGGACCTCGCGCTATCGGCCACTACACCTGTGATTTTTTCAAGGTCGGGCTTCAAATCGCAGCATGCTTCTGGTAAAAAGTCAGGCCTGCAAGCGGGTGTCGTATAATGGCATTACTCCAGCTTCCCAAGCTGATAACGAGGGTTCGATTCCCTTCACCCGCTCCAGTTTCCCCAAAGTTTCAGCTCAGCTGAAACACCGGCCGACCGCCCTCGCAGTATCCACTTTCCGATCGCATCCCTGCCCTGCCCCGTTTTCCCGGGCACAATGACGCTGTCTTTTGATCTGACGCCCTGTCAGGAATGACCGGGTGCGCTTTAATGAGCCTATTGCGCACCTCGCGCGGTATCGCAAACGCTCGAAAGGACCCGTTCATGTCGCTCTCCCGCTGGCTCCCGGGCCTGGCCAACCTGCTGCATTACCGCCGCGAGTGGTTTCACGCTGACCTGCAGGCCGGATTGTCCGTGGCCGCCATCCAGATTCCGATTGCCATCGCCTATGCGCAGATCGTCGGCCTGCCGCCGCAGTACGGGCTGTACGCCTGCATCCTGCCGATGATGGTCTATGCTCTGGTCGGCAGTTCGCGACAGTTGATGGTCGGGCCCGATGCGGCAACCTGCGCCATGGTCGCCGGCGCCATTGCCCCGCTGGCGCTGGGCGATCCGCAGCGGCTGGCGCAGTTGTCGGTGATCATCACGGTGCTGGTGGGCTTGATGCTGATCGGCGCCGGGGTGGCGCGGGCCGGGTTCATTGCCAGCTTTTTCTCGCGACCGATCCTGATCGGCTACCTCAACGGTATCGGCCTGAGCCTGCTGGCCGGGCAGGTGGGCAAGGTGGTCGGATTTCGCATCGAAGGCGACGGTTTTTTCCTGAGCCTGATCAATTTCGCCCAGCGCCTGAATGAAATCCACTGGGTGACCCTGAGCATCGGCCTGGCCGGCCTGGCCCTGCTGATCTGGCTGCCACGCCGTTTTCCGCGCCTGCCGGCGGCGCTGGTCACCGTGGCGCTGGCCACCCTGGTGGTCGCGCTCTTCGGCCTGGACCGCTTCGGCGTAGCGGTACTGGGCACAGTCCCTTCCGGCATTCCCGAGTTGGCCTGGCCACAAACCAACCTGGCAGAAATGAAAAGCCTGATGCGCGACGCCCTGGGTATCGCCACCGTGAGCTTTTGCAGTGCCATGTTGACCGCCCGCAGCTTCGCCGCCCGCCACGGCGATACGATCAATGCCAACCATGAGTTTCTGGCACTGGGTGTCACCAACATTGCCGCCGGGGTGTCCCAGGGCTTTGCTATCAGCGGCGCCGACTCGCGTACCGCGGTCAACGACATGGTCGGCGGCAAGAGCCAGCTGGTGGGCATCATCGCTGCCCTGGTGATCGCCCTTATCCTGCTGTTCTTCACCGCGCCGATGGCCTGGATTCCCCAGGCCGCCCTGGGCGCCGTGCTGCTGATGGCCGGCTGGGGCCTGATCGATATCAAATCACTGGGCAAGATCCGCAAACTCAGCCGCTTCGAGTTCTGGTTGTGCGTGCTGACCACGGTGGGCGTACTGGGTGTCGGCGTGCTGCCGGGCATCATCATCGCCGTGACCCTGGCCATCCTGCGCCTGCTCTACAGCATCTACCAACCCACCGACGCGGTGCTCGGCTGGGTGCCGGGCATCGAAGGCCAGGTGGATATCCATCGCTACAAGGATGCCCGCACGGTAAAGGGGCTGGTGGTGTATCGCTTCGATGACGCGATCCTGTTCTTCAATGCCGACTACTTCAAGATGCGCCTGCTCGAAGCGGTGCAGGGCGAGGCCGAGCCGCGGGCCGTGCTGTTCGATGCCGAGGCGGTCAGTTCCATCGATGTCAGCGGCATCGCTGCCCTGCGCGAGGTGCGCGACACCCTCAAGGCGCGCGGCATCCACTTCGGCATCGCCCGGGCGCGTGGAAGCTTTTTGCGCATGCTGGTGCGCTCAGGGATCGCCCGGGAAATGGAAAACGGGATGCTGTTCGGCTCGGTGCGCTCGGGCATCAGGGCGTATCGGTTGTGGCGTAATCGCAGTCGTCGGGATGCGGTGACTGCATCGCGGGACAAGCCCGCTCCTACAGATTCCGTGTAGGAGCGGGCTTGTCCCGCGATAGCTGAGCCCGCTCAGGATAATCAACCCTCGGAACGCGGCATCAACCCCGGCAAGGCATGCATCAGCGCGTTGATGGCAAAGCCGATGAACATCACCCCGCAGGCCCGGGTGATCCACAGTTCATAGCGGGTGTAGAGGGTGCGCACCTGGCGGGCGCCGACTACGGCGACCAGGATCGCGTAGGCCAGCAGGCCGCCGACGAAGCTCAGGGCGATCAGCATCGGCAGCATCGACCAGTCCAGCGATTCGGCGCGGCTGGAGAGCAAGGCGGTGAAGGTGGCCACGGCCACCGGGTAGGCCTTGGGGTTGGTCAGGCCGAAGACGACACCGTGCCAGAACGGCTTGCGCACCGGCCCCTGCTCGCCATCACCGTTGCCCGGGCGGCTGCGCAGCGCACGCAGGCCCAGCCAGAACAGGTACAGGCCGCTGAGCAGGCCGAGGATGTCGAACACCGAACTGCCGATCTGCCGCGCACCGACAATCGCCACCAGCGCCGTGCTGCACCAAATCACATCGCCCAGCAGATGACCGCAGAGGAACCCGGCACCGGCACGCCGTCCACGGGCCGCACCGATGCCGAGCACCGCCAGTACGCCCGGTCCCGGGGTAATGCCATAGATAAAACCGGAAGCCATCACGGCCAGCAGCAGCGAAAAAGTCATGGGAAGCAGGTCCTGGGCGATTGCGCAAAGGCCGGAGTCTACGGCAGCCACCCGCTCCAGGCCAATGCCTCAATAGTCGTGTGCCGCAAGGATCTGCGCCTCTTCACGCGCCGGTGGCCGGGCAAAATAGCGCAGCAATGGTCCGCTGCGATTGGTGAAGATGCCATCGACCCCGGCCGCCATGACTTTGTCGAAATCCACTTTTTCATCGACGGTGTACACATGCACCAACAGGCCCTTGTCGTGGCTCATCCGGTTCATCCACGGCTGTACCAGGTCGGCGTAACTCTGCGCCCCGCCCGCCGTCAGTGCCGCCGACGGCCCGGTGCCGATGGCGCCAGCGGCCTTGGCGTAGTCGAGCCAGCGTTCGAACTCGGCAGCGCTCTTCGGCTGCTGACGGGCGTAGAACGCCGCCTTGTCGGTTTCGCCCGACTCGGCGAAGGTCTGCGCCGAGGCGGGCTCGATGCTGCCCTTGCCCAGCCACAACAACAGCACCTTGGGCACCTGCGGCATCTCCTTGTGCAGCAGCGCCAGGCTGTTGCGATCGAAACTCTGCAGCACTACCCGCCCGGGCGTGTCGAGCCAGCCCCGTGCTTGCAGGCGGGCCTTGAGGTCCGCTTCGATACCGGGGAACAGGCTGGGTACCTTGGTTTCTATGTACAAGCCGGGGCGCTTTTCAGGGTTGCCTTCGGCGATATCCATGACCTCGTCCAGAGTGAGGATCCGCAGACCCGCGAAGGCCGCTCGCGCCCGTTCGGGGTAGGCCTGGTTGAACCAGCTACCGGCATCCAGCGACTTGAGCTCGGCCAGGCTGAAGGCACTGACCGGGCTGCCCTTGCGCTCGGGAAAGCGCCGGGCCACATCGCTGGTGCGTTGCAGGTTGTCGTCATGCACCGCCACCAGCACGCCATCGCGGGTGCGCTGCAGGTCCAGCTCCAGGTAGTCGGCACCCAGGTCGCGGGCCAGCAGATAGGCTGCGGCAGTGGACTCCGGGGCATCGAACGATGCACCACGGTGGGCGATCACCGCAGGATTGGGGATACCTTGCCGAGCCGCCAGTTCGCGCCCCTCCCCGGCCTCGGCCAGCCCGGCCAGGGTCAGCAGTGCCAGGCCACAGAGTCGGTAAATTCCTTTCGCCAGCATCGGCCGTCCTCGTCATTGATCGCGAATCCAGCATAGTCACCCACACTGATGACAGCCCGGTTGCGTGCTAAAGTCGCGCCGTTCAAAAGACTCAGCCAAGAGACGCCCATGCCCCACGCCGACCTCGACGCCAGCCTGCACCGCTGGCCGGACCTGAATGCCGCCCACCCCTGCAGCGGATTGCTCCTGGGCAATGGCGCCAGTCGCGCACTGTGGCTCCCCTTCACCTACTTCTCGCTGTTCGAGGAGGCCCAGCGGGTGCGCCACAAACCCCTGAGCCTGACCGACCAGGCCCTGTTCAAATCCCTGGGCAGCGAGCTGTTCGAGCCGGTACTCAGCGCCCTGAACACCACGGTGCGGATCAATGCCGCGCTGGCGATCAGTTCCTCGGCGCCGCTCAATCGCTACTACGCGATCAAGGAAGCGCTGATCCACGCCGTACGCAGCGTGCACATTCCCTGGCGCCTGATACCGAACGACAGCCTGCAACGGATCAACCGCGAACTGCGCAACTACCAGAGCGTCTATTCGAGCAACTACGACCTGCTTTGCCACTGGGCCGTCAGCCAGGCGCCGGACGGTTTCCAGGTGTTGTTCGATGAAGAAGGCGACTTCGATATCCGCCACACTCGCAACGCCGGCACCCGCCTGCTCTACCTGCACGGTGGCCTGCACCTGCTCAAGCAACAGGACGGCAGCACCCGCCAGCGCAGCGCCAGTGGCAGCCAGTTGCTCGATGGCTTTGCGGTCAACACCCCCGGCGATGTGCCGCTGTTCGTCAACGAAAGCAGCAGCGACGACAAGCTCAAGGCCATCCGCAGCTCCGACTACCTGAGCTGGTGCCTGGGCGAACTGGCGGCGCACCAGGGCGGCCTGTGCCTGTTCGGCCAGCACCTGGACAGCACTGACCGCCACCTGCTGCAGGCCATCAAGCAGGCACGCCCGGCGCACCTGGCCATTGCCATCCGGCCGCTCGGCGATGCCTCGATCGTCAGCCAGAAGCAGCACTACAGCCAGCGCTTTGCCGACCAGCCGGACCTGCCGTTGTATTTCTTCGACGCCAGCAGCCATCCCCTGGGCGCCCCCGACCTGGAAGTCCCGGTGCCGGCACAGGCGCGCAAGCGACGTTGAAGGTGCCTGCTGAACTGTACGGATGAACTTGTTAGCAACTGTTACAAGATCATCCCCAGCGGCTGTGGCTCAATAACTGGACTAATTCCCTCAGGTTTTTGCCATGTCCAGTCGCGAAAACACCGGAATGGCCCTCGGTCTTCTCGGTGTCATCATTTTCAGCCTGACCCTGCCCATGACCCGGATCGTGGTGCAGGAAATGCATCCCTTGCTCAACGGCCTGGGCCGCGCCCTGCTGGCGGCAATTCCGGCGGCGGCCTTGCTGCTGTGGCGCCGCGAGAAATGGCCGACCTGGCAACAGATCAAGGGCCTGAGCCTGGTGGCGTTGGGGGTGATCCTCGGTTTTCCGGTGTTCTCGGCCTGGGCCATGCAGAGCGTGCCCGCGTCCCACGGTGCCCTGGTCAACGGCCTGCAGCCCTTGTGCGTGGCCTTCTATGCCGCCTGGTTGTCCCATGAACGACCGTCGAAGGCTTTCTGGGCCTGCGCGGCGCTGGGCAGTGTGCTGGTGCTGGCCTACGCGATGATCATGGGCGCCGGGCAGATCCAGGCCGGCGACCTGCTGATGCTGGCGGCCATTGCGGTCGGTGGCCTGGGCTATGCCGAAGGCGGACGCCTGGCCCGGGAGATGGGCGGCTGGCAGGTGATCTGCTGGGCATTGGTGCTGGCCAGCCCGTTGCTGATCGTGCCGGTTGCCTACCTGGCCCTGCAGCATCAGGGGCCGGTCAGTGCCAAGGCCTGGTGGGCCTTTGGCTATGTGTCGCTGTTCTCGCAGTTCATCGGCTTCTTTGCCTGGTATGCGGGCCTGGCCCTGGGCGGGATTGCCCGGGTCAGCCAGATCCAGCTGCTGCAGATCTTCTTCACCATCGCCTTTTCCGCGCTGTTCTTCGGCGAGCAGGTCGAGCCGATTACCTGGGTGTTCGCTGCGGGTGTGATCGGTACGGTGGTGCTGGGGCGCAAGACCCGGGTGCATCCGGCGCCTGTGCGGGTCTGAGCGGGCCCTATCGCGGGGCAAGCCCCCAACAACCCGAGGGGCGGGCGTTGCCCGCCCGGCAGAAAAGGCCCGAGACCACCACCCGCCAATGGCAAACAA
>NZ_JALRNG020000040.1:0-58456 GCF_030272875.2 Pseudomonas sp. BJa5 | reverse complement strand
ATTTTGAAGTTTTTCGTTCAAATTCAACTGCTTGACTCGCTGCGATCTCTCGTCAGCGGGAGGCGAATTCTACAGCGTTTAACGTCGCTGTCAACCACCTTTTTCACCGCTGCCGACCTTGCGATCGAAGCCCTTCCGGTACTACCTGAAACATTCAACTCATTGATTATCAAGGAGTTTTCCGTTTCGACTGCGCCGGAAGTGGGGCGAATTATAGAGAGATAAAACGGGGCGTCAAGCGCTAATTTCAACTTTGTTTCACCCAGCAACTAATCGCCTGCCCCATGGCTCTGAATAAAAGGCACCCCACGCGAGCCACTGCCATGAGCGAAACCGAAAGCACCAAGACCCCGGGCCTGTCGGCGGATGAAGAGCAGGAGGTCACGCAGAACCAGCCACCGCGCGCGGCGGTATTGCACGAAATCATCCGCTACCAGGGTGATCAGGAACTGGAGCGCACCATCGCTGCACTGTGGTGGTCAGCCCTGGCGGCCGGGTTGAGCATGGGCCTGTCGATGATGGCCATGGGGCTGTTCTATGCACGCCTGCCCGAAGGGGACAGCAGCCAGGTGATCGCAAGCCTGGGCTACCCGGCTGGTTTCCTGGCGGTGATCCTGGCCCGCCAGCAACTGTTCACCGAAAACACCCTGACCGCCGTGCTGCCGGTCATGACCGAGCCAACGCTGAACAACCTAGGTCGCCTGCTGCGGTTATGGTCTGTGGTATTGCTAGGTAATCTGGCAGGCACACTATTGGTGTCCTACATCATGTTGCACCTGCCGATTTTCGACAGCACAACCGACGTGGCCTTTCTCGATGTCGGTCGCAAGGTGATGGAGAACGACCTGGGCCAGATGTTCGCCAAGGGCATCGTCTCGGGCTGGATGATCGCCACCATGGTCTGGATGATCCCCTCCATGGAGCACGCCAAGATCTGGATCATCCTGATGATCACCTACCTCATGGCACTGGGCGACTTCACCCACATCGTTGTCGGTTCGGTGGAGGTGTCCTATCTGGTCTGGGCTGGCGAGGCCAGCTGGCAAGTGTTCTGGCTGGACTTCGCCGCCCCCACCCTGATCGGCAACATCATTGGCGGCAGCTTCATCTTTGCCTTGATTAGCCATGCCCAGGTACGCAGTGACAGTGGCAAGCCCCCTGCCCCGCTACCTGCGTCTCCCAGAAACAAGGCAGCGACACGCAAGCAAACCTGACACCGGCGCTTACCACTCTCTCATTGCCATGACTCGTTCGCCGCCGTTCTGCTGCTGGCGAAGTGGTTTTGGCAACCACCAGGCCGGGCCGCTGTGTGGCTGGTCAAGACTGACCCGCTCACCCATTTGCGGCGTACTGAGCGGTACCTGGGCAGCATTGGCCAGGGCCAGGATGCGGTCGAATGGTTCGTGCCAGCTGTGGACCGAAAGATCGAAGGTGCCGTTGTGCACCGGCAACAGCCAGCGCCCGCGCAAGTCCTTGTGGGCCTGCAGGCTCTGCTCGGGCTGCATGTGCACGTTCGGCCATTCAACGTTGTAGGCACCGGTTTCGATCAAGGTGACGTCGAACGGCCCGTACTGTTCGCCGATCTCCTTGAAACCGTCGAAATAGCCGGTATCACCACTGAAGAACAGTCGCAGGTTTTCATCCAGGATCACCCAGGACGCCCACAGGGTGCTGTTGCTGTCGAACAGGCCGCGCCCGGAAAAATGCTGTGCCGGCGTTGCGACGAATCGAATGCCCTCGACCCGGGTCTCCTGCCACCAGTCCAGTTGCCGCACTTTGGCGGCCGGAACGCCCCAGTTGATCAGCAGGTCGCCGACGCCCATCGGAGCGAGGAAATGTTCGGCACGATCGGCCAGTTGCCGGATAGCCTGTTCGTCCAGGTGGTCGTAGTGGTCGTGAGACAGGATCACTGCCGTCAGCGGTGGCAGTTCGTCGAGCTTGAGCGGCGGCTGGTGAAAGCGCTGGGGCCCGGCCCACTGCACCGGCGAGGCGCGTTCGGCGAACACCGGGTCGGTAATGAAGAAGCGCTCGCGCAGCTTGAGCAATACCGTGGAGTGGCCCAGGCGCCACAAACTGTGGTCGGGGGCCTCGAGCAGTTGCTGCCGATTCAGGGGCTGCACGGCAATTTCCACATCGGGCCGGGTGCCAGGCGGCTTGCCAAGCACCAGGAACTTCAAGCCGATGCGCAGTTTTTTCAGCACGCTGTCCTGGGGCATCGGGCGCTGGTTGAGGTATCGCCCGTCCTGGCGTTGCGCGGGTGTACCGGCCTGGGGAGACAAGGGGGCCATGAGGATGAGCACTCCAAGGACAAGGGCGAGTTTCATAGTATCCCAAGGTGGTTGCATCAACTGTGAAATGGCTTGTAAGGCCATTTTTCAATAGCGCTCGATTGATCAACAATATTCAATGGTTTAATGCGATAAACGGCGCTCCGGAACAGACCAACAGCCATGATGGATAATAGAAGCGGCAAAGGACTTTCGTTCGTCAGGAGAATATACCTGCCGCGCATCATTGGCCTGGGGATCGGCATGTTCAGTGTCGCAGCCGGTATTTCCACCCTGGCCCTGCCGCAATGGACCTGGGGCCTGCTGCTGTTCAATGGCCTGCTTTGGCCGCACCTGGCCTATCAGCTTGCCCGCCGCGCTGGCACGCCCTATCACGCCGAACACCGCAACATGCTGGCCGATTCTCTGATGGGCGGTTTCTGGACCGCCACCATGCAGTTCAACCCCCTGCCCAGCGTGACCATCCTGGCAATGATGACGATGAACAACCTCGCCGCCGGCGGCCAGCGCCTGTTCTTCAAGGGGATGCTGGCCCAGGCCTTGGGTGCCGGGCTTTCCATCGCCGTGTTCGGTGCCGGCCTGCAGTTGCAGGCGACCGCCCTGCAGGTCTATGCCTGCCTGCCGATGCTCACGCTCTACCCCATGGCCCTCGGCTGGGTCTGTTACCGCCTGGCCATGAAGCTTGCCGAGCACAAGCATCGGCTGAGCGCCCTGAGCCGTACCGACAGCCTGACCGGCCTGTTCAACCACGGCGCCTGGAAAGACCTGTTGCAACTCAGTTTCCAGGCGTGCCGGCAGGCGCATTGCCAGGCAGTGATCGCACTTATCGACATCGATCACTTCAAGGCCATCAACGACACCTATGGCCACGTGGTCGGCGATTGTGTCCTGACCCAGTTGAGCAACGAACTCAAGCGCAGCCTGCGCAGCGACGATCTGGCGGGGCGCTACGGTGGCGACGAGTTCTGCCTGATCCTGCCCGACACCAGCCTGGAGCAGGCCAAACAGGCCATGGAGCGGCTGCGTGAGCGGGTCGGCAGCTATCGCAATCCGCAGTTGCCGGACCTGCGCATCAGCCTGAGCATCGGCCTGGCCAGCTGCCACCCGGCCTTGCCGGACCCGGAGGCCTGGCTCAACGAAGCCGACAAGGCCCTGTACACCGCCAAGAACAGTGGGCGCAATCAGGTCAATTTCGCCCATTCGGACCTCACCTCGCTGAAGCTGGCCTATCCTGACTGAACGTTCGCCCCCTCGGCGTGACCGTCGAGGCGCAGCTCACCAAGGACAGTATGCGTATGGACAGGATTGTCGAGGCTTCGCCTACCCGCCCGCACCCCCGCCTGCAGACACGAAAGCTCATCGCCAGTATCGCGGCGTTGTTCGCCCTGGCGTGCCTGATTGCCCTCGGGGCCTTGTTCAACATTGCCGCCACCCTCAACACCAATGCGCGAGACCAGAGCAGTTTCTACGCGCACAAAGCCCTGGAGCAGCGGCTTGAAGCGTCCCGGCAATTTCTCTCAAGTTATGCCGTGTGGGACGCGGCCTACGAGCACCTCAACGGCCCTGCGGACCTGAACTGGGCGTACGAAGAGGAAAACATCGGCAGCTCGTTGTACACCGCCAGCGGTTTCGAGGGCGTGTTCGTGGTGGATGACCAAAGCACCAAGTACACCCTGTTCAAGGGTCTGCTCAGTACCGCGCCGGCCAGTACCTATATAGAAGACCCGCTGCCGCCGATCATTGCCCAGGCCCGCGAGGTTGCCGCCGAGCGCCAGCAGATCACCCGCCACATGCTGTTCAACGGCTGGCCGGCGGTGCTGGTGGCCGCGGCGATCCGCCCCGACGACGAACAACTGGGTATCGATCCACAGACAACCTCGGTGATGATCTTCGTCGACCAACTGACCCCGGAAAAGCTCGCCAAACTAGGCGCCGGGGCTGGCTTGCAGGGCATGCGCATCGAAAAGACCGGTGAGCTGCCGGCAGCCGATTCGAGCCTGCCCCTGGGCGACACCGGCTATCGTCTGGAATGGCTTACGCCGCGTCCGGGCGATCAATTGCTCTGGGCCGTACTGCCGCCGCTGCTGGGCGCCATGCTGGTGCTCGGCCTGTTGATGGTCTACTTCTTCCGCTATGCCCTGCGCACCACGCGGGAAATCGACAGCAGCCTGCAACGCCTGCAGGCCAGCAACCTGGCCCTGGAAGCCAGCGAGCAACGCTTTCGCGCCGTGGCCGAATCCGCATCTGACTGGATCTGGGAAACCGACCGTCTCCACCGCCTGAGCTACCTGTCCCAGCGCTTCGTTACCGTGACCGGCTACGCGACCGAAGACTGGCTTGGCCAACCGATCAACCAGTTGCTCAGTTGCGAAACCACGCCCCTGACGCATTGGCTGGACAACCAGGCCGACCAGGATCCGCAACAGATGGCCAACCTGCGCTGCGCCTACCGCGACCAGAACCAGCAGTTGCGTTTCTGCCGGGTCTCGGCGCGCGCGATCATCCTGGGCGGCAAACTGGCCGGTTTTCGTGGCACGGCCAGCGACATCACCGATGAAGTGGCCGCCCATGCCCGCATCCAGCACCTGTCCATGCACGATGCACTGACGGGCCTGGCCAATCGCAACAAGCTGTCGCGCTTTCTCGAACAGGCGCTGCTCAGCGGCCCGGATGCCACGCCCCTGACCCTGTTGCTGCTGGACCTGGACAGCTTCAAGCCGATCAACGACTCCCTGGGCCACGCCGCTGGCGATGCGGTCCTGCTGGAAGTGGCCGCGCGCCTGCGTGAATCCACCCGCGACAAGGACCTGGTGGCACGCCTGGGCGGTGACGAATTCGTCCTGGTCCTCAACGGCATGGACAGCCGCAATGAGATCGACCGCTTCTGCGCCCGCCTGATCGACAACCTGCACCAGCCGATCCACTACGAGGAGCAGATCCTGCACATCGGCGCCAGCCTGGGCGTTGCCCAGACCCGCCTGCAGGGCTTCGATGCCGGGGAACTGATCCGCTGTGCCGATATCGCCCTGTACCAGGCCAAGGCCGACGGCAAGAACACCTGGCGCTACTTCTCGCCGGAAATGAACGAGCAGATCCAGCACCGCCGCCAGCTGGAAAACGACTTGCGCAAGGCGCTGAAGAACAACGAGTTCGTCCTTCACTATCAGCCCCGCTATCGCCTCGAAACCCTGGACATCGTCTCGGTCGAAGCACTGGTGCGCTGGCAGCATCCCGTGGAAGGCCTGCTGGGCCCGGACACGTTCATTCCGCTGGCCGAACAGACCGACCTGATCGTGCCCCTGGGCCGCTGGGTATTGCGCGAAGCCTGCGAGACCGCGCGCAGCTGGCCCGACAGCCTGCTGGTCTCGGTCAACCTGTCGCCGGCGCAGTTTTCACGCAGCGACGTGGTCAGTGACGTCTACAAGATTCTCGTCGATACCGGCTTCCCGGCGCAGCGCCTGGAGCTGGAAATTACCGAGAACGTCATGCTCAACGATATCGAAGGCGCCCTGGCCACCATGACCGCCCTCAAGGAACTGGGCGTGCGCCTGAACATGGATGACTTCGGCACGGGCTATTCATCCCTGGGCTACCTGCGCACCTACCCGTTCGACAGCATCAAGATCGACAAGCGTTTCATCGCCGGCCTGAACAGCGACAGCAACGACAAGGCCGTGGTCCAGGCGATCATCAACCTGGGCAAGGCCATGGGCCTGACCGTCACCGCCGAAGGGGTGGAGACCGAGCAGCAGCTCAAAGCCCTGGGCAAGGAGCATTGCCATGAGGTGCAGGGCTTCTACCTGAGCAAACCGGTCGACAAGCAGGCCTTCGAGCAACTGCTGCATGTAGGAGCGGGCTTGCCCCGCGATGCGATCTGACTGTCCGATCGAAGTCGCGGGGCAAGCCCGCTCCCACAAAGACAGTTGCGCCTGACTATGCCCGCAAGCGGCGTTGCGCGGCGATTTCCGGCAGGTCGCGGCGGCGCAGGTAGACCCGCAGCGGCTCGCTGACATTGAGGCGCTCATCGACGTTCTGTGCCAGGAGGATCTCGATCAGGGCCCGGCTCAGGGTCATGACCTCGCCGTCACTGGCCTTCCAGACGAATTCGCTGCTGGGGGTGATGCTGTCATCGGCAACGTCCATGCCGAAGGAGTCTTCGCTGAAGCGCACGATATGCTTGCCAAGTTTGCGGTGGAATCCAACGAAGCCCTTGAGCTGGTCGGCGGCGGCGCAGATGTCCTGGGATGTGATGTGCATGTCAAACCTCACTTGGGCGGAAGGGATCTGGCACGCGGGGCAAGGGTGGCGACTCTCTGGCGGAGTGGCTTGAAGGGCCAAGGTTAAAGGAAATGCACAGGCCGCGGGTATGGATTTTTCACGGATTGGCCAGGTGCGGCCCAAGCAGCGCCTGCAGCCAGTCCATGAACGCCCGCACACGGTGTGGCACATGCTGTTGCCGGGCATAGATCAACGACACCGGCAGGGGCGGAGCCACGAAATCGGTCAACACCGGCACCAGTTCGCCGCTGTCCAGATAGGCCTTGAGGCCGGCGCCGGGCGCCTGGATCAGGCCGAGCCCGGCAAGGCAGGCACTTTCATAGGCTTCGGTGCTGTTGACGGTGATCGATCCGGCCATGGGCTGGACCTGCAACTCGCCCGCTTGCAGGTACTCGAAGCCCGGACTGCGACTGCCCAGGTTCCTCACATAGTGGATCAACTGATGCTGGTGAAGGTCGGCAAGGCCAGTGGGGATGCCATGACGCTGCAAGTAGCCCGGGCTGGCGCAATTGATCTGCGCAAGGTGGCCCAGGGGCCGGGCGACCAGGTCCAGGTCACTCAGTTCGCCGATGCGCAGCACGCAGTCAAAGCCCTCGCGCAACAGGTCGACCTGGCGGTCGGTGCAGCTGATCTCCAGCTCCACGCCCGGATGGCGGGCAATGAACTGCGGCAGGTTCGGCAGGATGATGCGCCGCGCCATCAAGGTCGGCAGATCGATGCGCAAGCGCCCGCTCAGGGCCGCCGATTCGTTGAGGAACAGGCCTTCGATCTCGTCCATGCGCGCCAACAGGTCTTTGCTACGCTCGTACAGGTGCAGGCCGTCCTGGGTCGCCTGTACCCGCCGCGTGGTGCGATTGAGCAGGCGCGTACCGAGCAGCTGCTCCAGCGCGCGGATCTGTTCGGACACAGTCGAGCGCGGCAGGCCCAGGCTTTCGCCGGCCAGGGTGAAACTGGACAACTCGCTGACCCGTACAAAGGTACGCAACAACTCCAGCTTGTTCATGAAGGCAGGCTCGATTGTTCGCCGATACCGACCAGTATTTCCGAAATCCGCGGATTTATCAGCACCCAGCCGACCAATAGACTTTCCTCGACTTCCCCCACCGCTCCCGAGGTACAGACCATGAGTCGCACTATCGCATTGATCACCGGCGCCAGCCGTGGCCTGGGCAAGAACACCGCACTGCACCTGGCCCGCCAGGGCATCGACATCATCGGCACCTACCACAGCAAGGCGCAGGAAGCCCAGGCGCTGGTGACCGAACTGGAACAACTTGGCGTGCGTGCCGCCATGTTGCAACTGGACGTGAGTAACAGCGAAAGCTTTGCCGAATTTGCCGAGCGCCTGCGCCAGACCCTGGCCTCGACGTTCGGCCGCCAACAGCTGGACTTTCTGGTGAACAACGCCGGCATCGGTATCCATGTGCCGTTCAGCGAGACCAGCGAGGCGCAGTTCGACCAGTTGTGCAACATCCAGCTCAAGGGCCCATTTTTCCTGACCCAGCGCCTGCTGCCGCTGATTGCCGATCAGGGGCGGATCGTCAATATCTCCACCGGCCTGACCCGCTTCGCCCTGCCCGGCTACGCCGCCTATGCGGCCATGAAAGGTGCCATGGAAGTGCTGACCCGCTATCAGGCCAAGGAACTGGGCGCCCGCGGGATTCGCGTGAACATCCTGGCCCCCGGCGCCATCGAGACCGATTTTGGCGGTGGCGTGGTGCGCGACAACGCCGAGGTCAATGACTTCATCGCCAGCAACACCGCACTGGGCCGGGTCGGGCTGCCGGACGACATCGGCGCCGCCGTGGCCCTGCTGCTGGGCGACGGTGGCGGCTGGATCAACGGCCAGCGCCTGGAAGTATCTGGCGGTATGTTCCTCTGATCAGCGCCGGGCCGGGTCTTCATGCACCTGCACACTGGCGGTCATGCCGGCGCTCAGGGTCACGCCCTGGGGAATCTCGTCCAGTTTGATCCGCACCGGAATGCGTTGGGCCAGGCGTACCCAGTTGAAGGTCGGCTCGACCTCGGCCAGTAGCTGGCTGTCGGGGGTGGCGTTGCGGTCGGTGATGCCGCGGCTGATACTCTCGACATGCCCCTGCATGGGCTCGCCAGCGCTCATCAGCCAGACCTTGACCGGATCGCCGACGCGGATGCGCGGCAACTTGGTCTCTTCGAAGTAGGCCTGGACGTAGAAGGTCGAATCATCGACCAGGGCCATCACCGGCTGCCCGGTATTGACGTAATTGCCCTCGGCCAGGCGCAGGTTGGTGACATGGCCGCTGCGTGGCGCCTTGACCTGGCTGCGTGCCAGGTTGATGGCTGCCGCCTTGACCTGGGCCTGGGCCTGGTGCAGTTCACCGCGGGCCACGGCGGCATTGATCTGGGCATTCTCGCGCAACTCGGCGCTGATCGCCTGGGGACCGAGGGCGGCACGCCGGGACGCTTCGTGTTCGCGCAGGCTCAGTTGGTGCTGGCGGGTTTCGGCTACCGCATTGGCCGCGTCCAGGGCCGCTTCGAAGCGATCGCGATCGATCGACATGAGTAGCTCGCCCGCCTTGACCGGCTGATTGTCGCGCACCTTGAGCTCGCGCACCCAGCCCGATACGTCCGGGGCGATGATCACCACATCGGCGCGGATTTTCGCATCGCGGGTCCAGGGGGTGAGCATGTAGTACTGCCAGAGTTTCCAGCCGGCAAAAACCGCCACCGCCACCAGGCCCAGAGTCACCGCGATACGTAGCAGTGCACGCATTGTCATACTCCTTACAAAGGCCCCAGCCCGAGGGTTACCAGGGTCAATACACAAACGAACAGCGCACAATCGAACAAGGCTTCATGCCAGATCCAGCTGCCAAGCGGGGTCAGGCGCAACAACAGGCGCAGCGCACCGGTCAACACCAGGGCCAGCAGTACATAGATCAGAAACGGACTGAGCAGCACGCCGCCCAGCGCCCATTCACGCAACCCCATGGATATCCTCCAGCCGTTGGCACCACTTGCCCCAACTGCGTTGCAACTGCAAAACCGCCCCTACCGCCAGGCGCAGCGCATCGCTGGGGGGCTGCTTTTGCAAAGCTTCGATAAACACTTCACTGGCACTGTCCAGGCGCTGCCCCCTGCCCGGCGCCGGGCCGCGTGCCAACACCGTCTCCAACTGCTGCAAATACTCGCGCTCGGCCGTCACCAGCGGTGCCCGGGCCGCCGCCAGGCACAAGCGCAGGTGCAACAGTTCGTCACCGATATCCAGGCCATGCACACCATCGTCCCAGCGAGCGCGCTCCTGCTCCGGCAACGCGGTGTAGTGCCGGGCCAGTTGCAGCAAGCGATCGGCCATGCGCCCGCCGAACCAGGTTTCCGCGCCCCGCAGGTCGCGACGGGTCAGGCGCACCAGGTCGCCCTGGGTTGCCGCCCGCAGTCGCCGGCCATGCCAGGCCGGGTTGCGCAGCACCAGCAGTTTGAATGCCAGCACGGCCACCCCGACGCCGATCATCATGGCCTGGGCACTGTTGAGAAAGGTCGCGACGCCGAACTGCATGGTATTGAGCGGCGCCACCAGGACGATGAAGTGCAGGCAGTAGGACGTGGCCGTGGCGCCGATTTTCGGGTTGGCCATGCCCAGGGCCCCGAAGAACAAGGGTACGCCCATGCCCATGCACAGCATGGCAAAGCTGCTCCATTGCGGCAGCAGGATCTGCCCGACGACAAAGGCCACGGGAATCGCCAGGAGGATGCCGCGCAAGAAGCTCATGCCGATCTGCGCACCGTTCTCGCGGCTGGCGAACAGGCTGCAGACCACACAGGTCAGCACCAGCCCACCGGGTGCCGCGGTCCAGGCCGTGGCCAGCCAGAAACCGGCCATGGCCAGGAATGCCAGGGCACTGCGCGAGCCGAACAACAGCGCCAACGGCACATCACGGTGCACGGCGAGGCTGTCGGGCACGTCCAGCGGTGCAATGCCCTCCTCCACGGCGTGCAGCGCCAGGGTGCAGGCCACGGCATTGTCCAGCAGCAGGGTCAGGCGAGCCAGGCCGTAGTGTTCAGCCGAGCTGATACTGTCGTCGTGCGCGGCCTCCCAGACACGATGGCGCAGCGCCTGCAGCCCCGCCTGGTCGGGCGCGGCCAGGGCATCGCGCACCTCGTCCAGCCACGGCTGCAGGTGCCGGGCCTGGGTTTCGTCCAGTTGCTGCCACTGGCGCCGCACCGAGCGGGCGATGCGCAGAAGAATCAGCAGTTTCTGGCTCAGTCCGCGGATGGCCCGGGCCCGTTGGCGCCCCAGCGGGCCTTCGAACCAGGCATGTTCGCGCTGGGCATCCACCGCGACGATGCGCCCGAGGATTTCCAGCAAGCCCTTGCGCGCCTGGGCTTCACCGGTCAGGGTCGCGCTGGCCGCCTGCAAGCCGTTCATCCAGGCCTGGCGAGCCTGCCCGCCCAGTTGCTGCTCGACCCGCAAGGGCCAGAGCAAGGCACTGGTTGCGGTGGCACAGACAATTCCCAGGCAGATTTCGGTGCATCGCGCCACCGCCTGGTCGAACACCTGCAACGGATGATCGACCGCCGGCAAGGCGATGATCGCCACGGTGTAGCCTGCCAGCACGAAGGAATAGGCCCAGGCGCTGCGCAGCAGGGTCGAGCACGCGGTACACAGGGCCAGCCACAGCGCCAGGGCCAGCAGGAACAACCAGGGGGTCTGGGCGAACAGGCCGATGAACAGCACCGACATGAAGGTCCCGACCAGGGTGCCGAACAGGCGCGCCAGGCCCTTCTGCAGCACCATCCCCGACAGCGGCTGGGCGACGATGAAGGCCGTCATCAGCGCCCAGGCCGGTTGCTCCAGCCCCCAACGCAGTGCCAGCCACAAAGCCAGGCCACCACCGAGCAAGGTCTTGATGGCAAATTGCACGGCGAGTTTGTTCGGCGCCAGCAGGGCCTGCAGAGTGATGGGCACGGGACGAACCTTGGAGACTATGTTGTAAAGATAGTCAGGATGGCGGGAAAGAATCAGGACAGCATTATTAGCTAGCTAACTATCTAAAATCCAGTCGTGCTGAAAGGTTTCTTGCGGGCAAAAAAATGGGCGACCGAAGTCGCCCCAAATGCCTTGCGTGCTCGTTGATCGGAAGGATCAGCGCTGTTTGCGCTTGACCGAATCCTTCCAGATGAAAATTCCGAAACCGACAAAGAAACACAGCATCAGGCCGACCGTAATTACTCCAGCGATAACCACATTATCGAAGAACATGTCGGCCTCCATTCGCCTGCACCTGTCTGATGGGTTCAAGGTAGCGAATGGCTGGCGGGAATAAATTGACCGAGGTCAATGGCGCCCGGGGACGGGCGCGCGAGGCGGGTGCAGGCTTGACCTGCATCAAGTTTTTCAGCGTTTCTTGGGTTTGCCCTTGGACTTCTTCTTGGCCTTGCCCAGGGGCATGGCCTTCTCGAATGCCTGGCGCACTTCGTTCAGGCGCTTTTCGTTGAGATCGTGAACACGACGGGCACGTTCGGCACCGAAGTCGATCAGGTTGTCATCTTGGCTCATGGTCTGGCTCAGGAAGCGGACTGCGATGCGCTCATAATGAAGCCTGTTGTCGATACTGACCAGTACAGCGGCCTTTCTTCAGACTTCGATGTCCACCAGCAGGCCCTGGCGCGACGGTGGATCCATCAGTGGCGCGACCGGCACGGTGTTGTCGGCGTTGACTTCATCCCCCGGCAGCGCCTGGTATCGCTCCTCTTCCCTGCCTGGCTGACGCCGGCGTTGCTGGCGGCGCTGCTCTTCACGCAACAGCAGCGCCGACTTTTCCGGGTCACGCTGCTTGAAGTCGATGGTTCCCTCACTGGAGGCCGGTTGCGCAGGCACCACCGGCTTGATGTCCGGAGTCGGCTTGACCGGGTCCAGTTGCGAGGTCACGGGGGCGGCACTGAGCGGGATGAGGGGCGGCAGCATGGGGGTTGATCTCCTGTCGCCAGTGTTTCGGCCATGAGGTTGCGGCCTTGAGCCAGGCACACCGAAAAGTCGGGGACATGGCCGGACACAAGGGTTTTATTCGCTGAAATTGCTAGACTCTTTGGTCTGTACAGTCCTATCCGTTAAGATAGTCGGCTTTTTCATGGCGGGAGTCAGGCAGTATGGCGCAGCAGTATCAACCGGGGCAACGCTGGATCAGCGACAGCGAAGCCGAGCTGGGTCTGGGGACCATTCTGGCACAGGATGGCCGCTTGTTGACCGTGCTCTACCCGGCCACTGGCGACACCCGCCAGTACTCCCTGCGCAATGCGCCGCTCACCCGGGTGCGCTTCTCCCCTGGCGACCAGATCACCCATTTCGAGGGCTGGAAGCTGACCGTGCGCGAGGTCGACGATGTCGACGGCCTGCTGGTCTATCACGGCCTCGACGGCCAGAACCAGGCCTGCACCCTGCCGGAAACCCAGCTGTCGAACTTCATCCAGTTCCGCCTGGCCAGCGACCGTCTGTTCGCCGGCCAGATCGACCCGCTGCCGTGGTTCTCGCTGCGCTACAACACCCTGGAACACACCAGCCGCCAGCTGCAGTCCTCGCTCTGGGGCCTGGGCGGCACCCGCGCCCAACCAATCGCCCACCAGTTGCACATTGCCCGTGAAGTCGCCGACCGTATCGCGCCACGGGTACTGCTGGCCGACGAGGTAGGCCTGGGCAAGACCATCGAGGCGGGCCTGGTGATCCACCGCCAGCTGCTCTCCGGTCGCGCCAGCCGCGTGCTGATCCTGGTCCCGGAAAACCTGCAGCACCAGTGGCTGGTGGAAATGCGCCGGCGCTTCAACCTGCAGGTCGCCCTGTTCGATGCCGAACGTTTCATCGAGAGCGATGCCAGCAACCCCTTCGAGGATGCCCAACTGGCCCTGGTCGCCCTGGAATGGCTGACCGAAGACGAAAAGGCCCAGGACGCGCTGTTCGCCGCCGGCTGGGACCTGTTGGTAGTCGACGAGGCGCACCACCTGGTCTGGCATGAAGACCAGGTCAGCCCCGAGTACGCCCTGGTCGAGCAACTGGCCCAGGTCATCCCCGGCGTGCTGCTGCTGACCGCCACCCCGGAGCAATTGGGCCAGGACAGCCACTTCGCCCGCCTGCGCCTGCTCGATCCGAACCGTTTCCACGACCTGGCCGCGTTCCGCGCCGAGAGCGAAAACTATCGCCCGGTGGCCGAAGCGGTACAGGAGCTGCTTGACGAAGGTCGCCTGTCGGCCAAGGCCCACGCCACCATCGAAGGCTTCCTCGGCGCTGAAGGCGAAGCCCTGCTGGCGGCCATCAGCGATGGCGACACCCAGGCCAGTGCGCGCCTGATTCGCGAGCTGCTCGACCGTCACGGTACTGGCCGCGTGCTGTTTCGCAACACCCGTGCCGCCGTGCAGGGTTTCCCGGAACGCAAGCTGCACCCTTATCCGCTGGCCAACCCCGATCAGTACATGGAGCTGCCGCTGGGCGAGCATGCCGAGCTGTACCCCGAGGTGGCCTTCCAGTCCCAGGGCGATACCGCGGAAGAAGAACGCTGGTGGCGCTTCGACCCGCGGGTCGACTGGCTGATCGACACCCTGAAGATGCTCAAGCGGGTCAAGGTCCTGGTGATCTGCGCCCATGCCGAAACCGCCATGGACCTGGAAGACGCCCTGCGGGTGCGCTCCGGTATCCCGGCCACGGTGTTCCATGAAGGCATGAGCATCCTCGAGCGCGACCGTGCCGCCGCCTACTTCGCCGACGAAGAATTCGGCGCCCAGGTGCTGATCTGCTCGGAGATCGGCAGCGAAGGCCGCAACTTCCAGTTCTCCCATCACCTGGTGCTGTTCGACCTGCCGGCCCACCCCGACCTGCTCGAGCAGCGGATCGGCCGTCTGGACCGGATTGGCCAGAAGCACACCATCGAGTTGCATGTGCCGTACCTGCAGAACAGCCCGCAAGAGCGCCTGTTCCAGTGGTACGACCAGGCCCTGAACGCCTTCCTGGCCACCTGCCCGACCGGCAACGCCCTGCAGCACCAGTTCGGCCCGCGCCTGCTGCCGCTGCTCGAAAGCGGTGACGACGGCGAGTGGCAGACCCTGGTCGACGAGGCCCGCGCCGAGCGCGAGCGCCTGGAAGCCGAGCTGCACAGCGGCCGCGACCGCCTGCTCGAACTCAACTCCGGCGGCGCCGGTGAAGGCCAGGAACTGGTCGAGGCGATCCTCGAACAGGATGACCAGTTCACCCTGCCGATCTACATGGAAACCCTGTTCGACGCCTTCGGCATCGACAGCGAAGACCATTCGGAAAACGCCCTGATCCTCAAGCCGAGCGAAAAAATGCTCGACGCCAGCTTCCCGCTGGGCGACGACGAAGGCGTCACCATCACCTACGACCGCACCCAGGCGCTGTCTCGTGAAGACATGCAGTTCATCACCTGGGAGCACCCGATGGTCCAGGGCGGCATGGACCTGGTGTTGTCCGGCTCCATGGGCAACACCGCGGTGGCGCTGATCAAGAACAAGGCGCTCAAGCCGGGTACCGTGCTGCTCGAGTTGCTGTATGTCAGCGAAGTCGTGGCCCCGCGCTCCCTGCAACTGGGTCGCTACCTGCCACCGGCTGCGCTGCGCTGCCTGCTCGACGTCAATGGCAACGACCTGGCCGCACGGGTGTCCTTCGAGACCCTCAACGACCAGCTCGAAAGCGTGCCCAAGGCCAGCGCCAACAAGTTCATCCAGGCCCAGCGCGACGTGCTGACGCCACGGATCAACAGTGGTGAAGCCAAGGTCATGCCCCGTCATGCCGAACGGGTAGCCCAGGCCCAAAGCCGCCTGGCCGCCGAGACCGACGAAGAACTGGCGCGCCTGACCGCCTTGCAAGCGGTCAACCCGACCGTTCGCGACAGCGAGATCGAAGCCCTGCGCAAGCAGCGCGAACAAGGCCTGGCGATGCTGGAAAAAGCCGCCTTGCGCCTGGAAGCGATCCGGGTACTGGTCGCCGGTTAAGGCTGCAATCATCGCGGGGCAAGCCCGCTCCCACAGATGCACTCTGTAGGAGCGGGCTTGCCCCGCGATTCGTCCTCCCCCCGTACCCCTCCCTACCCTCTCCCCCCAAACTTCATCCCACCTGTGATACCGGGAAATTGTAACCATTCACAGTTTTAGAACCCTTCGCTATTGGCTCAATGACCAAATCGTAGAAGTCAAAGTGCCATTAATCAGGATGGGTTAGTCCCCTGTCCTATACTGCTCCTGAACAGTCTCCAGACAGGCTTCTGGGGGGACGAGTGAACACTCGAATAAGAGGCATGCTATGGAGTGGCTGGGCCTGGAAATGCTCGCCGACTTGCCGTCCACCGGCCAGATCATTCTTGAGTGCAAATACAACCCCTACCTGGTGGTGCTTGCCCTGCTGGTGGCCGGTGCCGGCAGTTTCGCCACCCTGAGCATGGCCGAACGCCTGAACCATGTTGACCACCCGGCTGCCCAGCGCCAATGGCGCCTGCTGGGCGCCTGTTGCCTGGCCGGGGGTGTCTGGGCCCTGCACTTCATTTGCATGCTGGCGTTCCAGGCGCCGATCGAGGTGCACTACGAATTCACCCTGACCGGGGTGTCGCTGATCATCATGCTGCTCGCCGGCTGGCTGGCGATGAACACCCTTGGCAACCGCGAGCTGCAAGCACGCCACTTCCTCCAGGCCGCCACCTGCATCGGCCTTGGCATCGTCGCCATGCATTACATCGGTATGACGGCCATTCAATCGAACGCCCAGCAGTTCTATCGACCGGACAGGTTCCTGGCGTCCATCGCCGTCGCCATCAGCACCAGTCTCATGGCCCTGCTGCTGGCACGCTATTTTCGCTATGGCAGCGGCACCCTCCACCAGTTGCTCAAGTACGGCGCCAGCCTGTTGCTGGCCGGCGGCATCTTCGCCACCCATTTCACCGGCATGTGGGCCATGACCCTGGTCATCCCTTCCGGCGCAAGCGTCACCCTGCCCACCACCGACAACAGCCTGCAACTGAGCCTGACCATCGCCTTCATCACCTTGCTGATCAGCGCCAGCAGCATCAGTGCCGCCCTCTCCGACCAGAAACTGCAAAGCAAGGAACACGACCTGCGCCGGGTCAATGTACTGCTCAGCCAACTGGACCAGGCCCGAGTGTCCCTGCAGCAGGCCGCGCACTACGATGCCCTGACCAACCTGATCAATCGCCGCGGCTTCAACCAGGTGTTTGCCGAACGCCTGGTGGAGCAATCGACCAACGAAGGCATGCTGGCGGTCATGTTCCTCGATATCGATCATTTCAAACGCATCAACGATAGCCTCGGCCATGATGCCGGCGACGAACTGCTCAAGGTCATCGCCGGCTATATCAAGGCCGCGACCCGCAGCCAGGACGTGGTGGCGCGCTTCGGCGGCGACGAGTTCTGCATCCTGACCGCCCTGCACAACCGCGAAGAAGCCCGGCACCTGGCCCAGCGCATCATGCAGAAGATGAAAGAGCCGATCGACCTGGCCGGCCGGCGCATGGTCATGACCACCAGCATTGGCATCAGTATCTTTCCCGATGACGGGCGCAGCTGTGAAGAGCTGCTCAAGAACGCCGACCTGGCGCTGTATCAATCCAAGGGCTGCGGGCGCAACAGCCTGAACTTCTTCAACAACACCTTGAATACCCGCGCCACCCTCGAACTGCAGCTTGAAGAAGAGCTGCGCATCGCTCTGCTCGAAGAGCGCGGCCTACGGATTCACTACCAGCCGATCTTCGACCTGCATACCGGCCAGGTGGCCAAGCTCGAGGCATTGGTGCGCTGGGACCACCCGCAACACGGCCTGCTCAGTCCGGAGCGCTTCATCGGCATCGCCGAAGCCAATGGCCTGATCACCGACCTCGACCTCTGGGTGCTGCGCCACGCCTGCCAGGATCTCGCCCTGCTCAGCCGCCATGGCCATGGTGGGCTCAGGGTCACGGTCAATTGTTCGGCGCTGACCCTGGGCCGCGAGGAACTGGCCAGGGAAGTTGAGGACGCCTTGCACCAGGCGGGCCTGAGCCCCCAGCAACTCGAACTGGAGGTCACCGAAAACGCCCTGATGGGCAATATCCACAGCACCATCGCCCTGCTCAAGGACATTCGTGCCCAGGGCGTCTCGCTGTCGATCGATGACTTCGGCACCGGCTACTCGTCGCTGGCCTACCTCAAGCGCCTGCCCCTGGACACCCTGAAGATCGATCGCTCGTTCATCCAGGATGTGCCCCGCAGCCCCCAGGACATGGAAATCGTCCAGGCAATCATCATCATGGCCCATACCCTGCACCTGCAGGTGATCACCGAAGGGGTGGAAACCATGGACCAGTACCAGTTCCTTGCCCAGCAAGGCTGCGATTTTGTCCAGGGCTACCTGCTCAGCCGCCCCCTGCCCCTGGGAGAGCTGCGCCCGTTGCTCAAGGATCTGGAGCAGCGCGAGCCGCTGGTGACCGACTTCACTCCTTACGCCGGTACAGATCAATCAAGGTTGCCGGATCTTTTTGCAGATAGCCCTGACTACCGTGCAGGCGCATCAGCTGTGCGGCCAGGCCGCTGAGGGGCGTCGCCGATCCCTGCTCGCGGGAAAACTTCACCGCCGTGTCCAGGTCCTTGAGCAAGGTCCGCACATGCCACTTGACCGGTTCGAAGCGGCTCTCGGCCATTTGCGGTGCAAGGATCTGCAAGGGTTTCGAATCGGCAAAACCACCGGCCAGGGCTTCGGCGATCAGGCTGGCATCGACGCCGGACTGTTCGGCCAGCGCCACCACTTCGGCAATCACCAGGGCATTGCAGGCAACGATCATCTGGTTGCAGGCCTTGGTCACCTGCCCTGCGCCCACCGGCCCCATGTGGGTTACCCGCTGGCCCAGGGTCGACAACACCGGTCGCACCCGCTCAAGGTCGGCCGCATCGCCACCGACCATGATCGCCAGGCTGCCGGATTCGGCACCCGGCGTGCCGCCTGACACCGGCGCATCGAGCCAGGCCATGCCGCTGAGCGCCGCCAGTTCCGCCGCCATTTCCCGGGTGGCGGTCGGCTCCAGGCTGGAGAAGTCCACCAGCAACTGCCCGGCCCTGGCGCCCTTGGCCACACCGTCGGCACCGAACACCACCTCACGCACCACGGCGGTGTCGGCCAGGCACAGCATCACCACATCAGCGGACTGACAGAGCTCGGCCGGCGTCGCCACCTGGTGGGCACCGGCCTTGACCAGTTCCGAACATTTGTCCGGCGAACGGTTCCAGACGGTCAGCGGGTACCCCGCCGCCAGCAACCGCCGACACATCGGCAACCCCATCAAACCGATTCCGGCAAACCCCAGCGAAGGACGTGCAGTGCTCATGAACAGCTCCAGGCAGATTAAAGAAGTTGATTGATTGGACGATTCAGTTGGCAGGCGTGACAAGGAAAACTCCTGATCGGCACTAGGGTAGCCCCCTATCGCTCACGCCAGATGCGCACTGATACAGTCGCGAAACTTATCCAGTGATGGCCCTATGATATCCACTAGAACAGCCATCCACCCCCAGGCAAATGGCGCAAAATGACCTCCAAGACTACTTCTGCCAACGCAGTTTCCGAGCTGACGTCATCCACTCCCGCGTCGAGCCTCTCAGGGGCGAGGGAATTCTACAGCCCGCGGGCACTCAACCCGCAGCAGTACCTGTACTTCACCGAGGGTGATATCCAGCGCATCCTCGACAACCTCGACGGCCTGCGCGACCTGGTGTTTCCACCCAGTGTCCACGTCGAGGAGGAAAGCCAGTTGCGCCTGGACCAGCAGTTTCCCTCCGTTTGCCTGATAGGCCTGGGTCGCTGCGGTTCGAATATTGCCCTGGATGTTGCGGAACTTGTATACAACGCCCGCACCTTCTACCTCAACGAATTCAACAATGACGACCGGGTCGCCAACGAGCCGTCCTACAGCCCGGCACGCTGGATCCGCAATAACCTGCGCCTGGTGCAGAACAAAGGCAGCAAGCCGGTGTTCCTGGTCGAACCGCTGGTCATGCTGGGTGACCTGGACAAGGACATTGCCGGGCGCATCCGCTTCTCGCGCAAGGGCGAAAAAAGCGGGTTCATTCGCGACTACAGCAAGATGAAGATCATGGACCTGTCGGAAGTCCATGCCGGCGGTGCGGGCAACGCGCCGATCCTGGGCCAGTACCTGGCCAAGATCATCCTCAACAAGGAGACCCATCGCTTCTCCAGCACCGACTGGAAGCTGATCCACTCCTACCTGATCGACTCCTGCGGGATCAAGGCCAACCAGTCACGGTTGTACTTCTACATCTTCAGTGCCGGCGGTGGTACCGGTTCGGGCATGGCTTCGGAGTTCGGCCTGGCCCAGCAGTACTCCTACATGAACAAGACCTTCGACACCAAGCCGGCCGACGAGAACGACGGCAAGAGCGGGCACTCGTTCGTCTTCGAGCCGATCTTCACCAGCGGTATCTGCGTACTGCCGAACATTTCCGATCACCGCAGTGAAATGTCGGAGGCGCTGCACATCAACGCCGGTCGTCTGCTGTGCAAGTACCTGTCCGAAGAATGGGATTTTTCCTATAACTTCGACAACGAAGACAGCAGCGAGGCCAGCGTCATGGGCCGCATCCGGCCCTGGAACGCGATGATGCTGATCTCCAACGACATCATGCGCTACGCCGAAGAGAACGATGACGGCAACATCCAGAACATCGATGTCAATGCCATGGAGAAGCACGCCAACCAGTACATCTCCCAGCAGATCTTCAACATTCTCACCGCCCAGGCGGTCACCACCGACTACGACCAGAACTACTTCCGTCGCGCCGGCATCGACATCGGCGAAACCATCCGCCTGGATGCCAACGACCTGTTCATGAGCCTGGCTGGTCCCGTGGCCATTGCCTATGCCGAGTCGGTGGTACCGGAACAGCCGATCCCGGGTTCGGACAAGTTCAAGGTGTTCGAGAAGGATCAGCCACGCCTGGACATCGATGACCTGTTCTTCCGCTCCATCGACCTGCCGCACTTCAACAAGGTGACCCAGGCGATCGAGGGCATCAGCCTGTTGCCGATCGAGTCCAAGCGTTATCGGGCGGCCCTGGAGCAGTACAAGGCGTCCGGCTACGACGCTGCGGCCTTGCACGACCTGCATTTCTTCAAGAATTGCTCGTCGGTGGTGTCGATCGTCTCCCTGCCCAAGGACTACAAGTTGTCCTACATGGACCTGAACCGGCTCAAGACTCACCTCAACAGCCTGTTCCCCAACACCACGCTCAAGCGCTACGCCCTGGTGATCGGCGCCTCGGCCAACTTGTCGCTGACCACCCTGATCGCCAAGAGCCCGTGCCTGTCGGATGACTTCCTGACCCTGATCGTGGCCTTCATCAAGCGCTGCTTCGCCCGCAACCCGTACCGTTTCGACGACACCCTGGACAACGCCGTGCTGGAGTTCATCACCAGCGATGTGTTCGATGAGGATCGCATCGACGACCTGCTCAACGAATTCGAGAACCCGGCGAAAATCCTCGACACCAACTGGTACGCGATCAAACCGATGTACGAGAAGAAGTACCGCGAGTTGATCAACGACAAGAGCAAGTTCGTGTCGATCAACGACATTCGCCTGTCGCGGGAATGCGTGAAGAAAGCGGTGAAATACCTGCGGGAAATCTACCGTCACCGTATCGGCAAGACGCGGGTGATCTCGCTGAACAGTCACACCGGGAAAGTGGACTACTGAGTGATAATCGCGGGGCAAGCCCGCTCCCACAGGGGGCATCTGTGGGAGCGGGCTTGCCCCGCGATGACGTTCAGAACTGTTACCTCTGCCACCGACTGTTACCAACAGCCACCCTGCCTGAACACTCTCGCGCACCAGAAGCGCCTGCCTGTGCGTTTTTACGCACCAATTCAGGGCGCGCTCAGGCTTTTTTCTTTTCCTGGATCACGATGAACGGCGAAACCACCACCGCCCAGATCTCTGGATCGCGGCTCTGGAGGTCTAGTGCCTGCTCTGCGGTGGTCGGGCTGACAGTGCCAGCATTACGCCATGCAGCCACGATTTCACTGCGATTCTCGGCCATTGCCTGTGCAACTTCGATCAGATCCAGGGTCGAGTCGACCCAAATCAGGTCACCCTTGGCCCAGAAACGCTCCAGGGCTTTCCACTCGATTGTTGCCGTCTCGCCGAGCAATTTGGCATAGAGGGTGCTTGCTTGATCAGTCATGGGTTCCTGCCAGAAATAATTCGACTACTGTAAGAGGTCGGTATTTTTGCAGAAAAACCCGGTTTCAAATAAGTAATTGATCGAAAAGGACTTGAAAGCCAAGGATTGCCGCGTGCAACCGGGCAAGACCAGGCCGCTTTCCTGTAAGTTTCTGTCAATTAAGCGACACGCGCCGAATTTGCCCAGGCTGGGCTGCTTTTCAAGCGATAAAGCAGCGCTCTACACTGTACCGGTACAGTTGCCAGGGCATTTTCGGAGCAATCCGGGACCGATGGCGAGGCGTGGCCTCCCATGGAACCAGATCCGGTCCTCAAGCTCTGGCCGCCAGGACTATAAAAATTACAACAGAATGAGTGGAGCACTATGAGTAAGGCTACTAAGCAGATTTCCAAGCTGTTTGCCGCAATGGTTCTGGCCGGGGTTGCCAGCCATTCGTTTGCAGCCGATACCATCAAGATCGGCATCGCCGGCCCGAAAACCGGTCCGGTCACTCAGTACGGCGACATGCAGTTCGTTGGTGCCAAACAAGCCATCAAGGACATCAACGCCAAGGGCGGCGTCGATGGCAAGATGCTTGAAGCCAAAGAGTACGACGACGCGTGCGACCCTAAACAGGCCGTGGCCGTAGCCAACAAAGTGGTCAACGATGGCGTCAAGTTCGTGATCGGCCACCTCTGCTCCAGCTCCACCCAGCCCGCTTCGGACATCTACGAAGACGAAGGCGTGATCATGATCACCCCGGCTGCCACCAGCCCGGAAATCACCGCTCGCGGTTACAAGCTGGTGTTCCGCACCATCGGCCTGGACAGCGCCCAGGGCCCGGCGGCCGGCAACTACATCGCCGACCACGTCAAGCCGAAAGTGGTTGCCGTACTGCACGACAAGCAGCAATACGGTGAAGGCATCGCCACCGCGGTCAAGCAGACCCTCGAAGGCAAAGGCACCAAGGTTGCCGTATTCGAAGGCCTGAACGCCGGCGACAAGGACTTCTCGTCCATCATCCAGAAGCTCAAGCAGAACAACGTCGACTTCGTCTATTACGGCGGCTACCACCCAGAGCTGGGCCTGATCCTGCGCCAGGCCCAGGAAAAAGGCCTGAAAGCCAAGTTCATGGGCCCTGAAGGTGTCGGCAACGACTCCATCTCGCAGATCGCCCAGAACGCCTCCGAAGGCCTGCTGGTGACCCTGCCGAAGTCCTTCGATACCGATCCTGCGAACAAGGCAATCGTCGATGCCATCAAGGCTGACGGCAAAGATCCGAGCGGTCCGTTCGTGTTCCCGGCCTACTCCGCTGTCGAGCTGATCGCCGAAGGCATCAAGGCCGCCAAGTCCGAAGACACCGACAAGGTGGCTGATGCCATCCACAAAGGCACCTTCAAGACCCCGACCGGCGACCTGTCGTACGACGACAAGGGCGACCTGAAAGACTTCAAATTCGTGGTCTACGAATGGCATTTCGGCAAACCTAAAACCGAAGTTTCCCCTCAGTAATACCGTCTGACTACATGACTACAAGCCCACTGTGCGAGCAGTGGGCTTTGTTTTACGAGGTTCATGGGCCTGGTTTCCGCGATCCGGAAGCAGGTTCACCTGAAAATCTTAAAACCGTCACCAGCGGTTCGCTGGCAGTTGCGCGGGAAACGTGGCTAAACACCACCAGACCGGGCCGGGGGCAACCCCACCAGTGAAATGCGTATCAGGTTTTTAGGAGCGCTGTAATGCCTGAGATCTATCACTTCTTCCAACAGCTGGTTAATGGCCTGACCATTGGCAGCACCTATGCCTTGATAGCCATTGGCTACACAATGGTTTACGGCATCATTGGAATGATCAACTTCGCCCATGGCGAGGTGTACATGATCGGTTCCTACGTGGCCTTCATCGCCCTTGCCGGGCTGGCCATGATGGGCATCGATTCACTGCCGGTATTGATGACCGTCGCCTTCGTCGCGACGATCTTCGTAACCAGTGCCTATGGCTACAGTATCGAACGGGTCGCCTACCGCCCATTGCGTAACAGCAACCGGCTGATCCCGCTGATTTCTGCCATCGGTATGTCGATTTTCCTGCAAAACACTGTATTGCTGTCCCAGGACTCCAAGGACAAGTCCATTCCCAACCTGATCCCGGGGAGCATCTCCTTTGGCCCAGGCGGCGCAGAGGAAGTGCTGCTCTCGTACATGCAGATCCTGGTCTTCGTCGTCACCCTGGTGGCCATGACCGGCCTGACCCTGTTCATCTCCCGTTCTCGCCTGGGCCGTGCCTGCCGCGCCTGTGCCGAAGACATCAAGATGGCCAACCTGCTGGGTATCAACACCAACAACATCATCGCCCTGACCTTCGTCATCGGTGCCGCCCTGGCGGCCGTGGCGGCGGTACTGCTGAGCATGCAGTACGGCGTGATCAACCCCAACGCCGGCTTCCTGGTGGGCCTGAAGGCCTTCACCGCCGCGGTGCTGGGCGGCATCGGCAGTATTCCGGGCGCCATGCTCGGTGGCCTGGTGCTCGGGGTGGCTGAAGCCTTTGGCGCCGATATCTTCGGCGACCAGTACAAGGACGTGGTGGCCTTCGGTCTTTTGGTTCTGGTGCTGTTGTTCCGTCCGACCGGCATTCTCGGCCGTCCGGAGGTTGAAAAAGTATGAACAGAAATCTCAAACAGGCGTTCTTCAGCGCCTTGCTGGTCTGGGCCGTGGCCTTCCCGGTGCTGGGCCTGAAGCTCAGCATCGATGGCATCAACCTGATCGTCCACACCCAGGGTGCCATGACCCTGTGGATCATCGCCCTGTGTTCGGTGCTGATGTTCCTGCGCGTGCTGTTCGACAAGCAGTGGAGCGCCGTCATGCGCCCGCGCTCGGAGCGCAAGCTGATCTCGCCGGCTGTCAGCAACTTCCTGACCCTGCCCAAGACCCAGCGCTGGGTGGTCATGGGCCTGATCGTGGCGGCGCTGATCTGGCCGTTCTTCGGCTCGCGCGGCGCGGTCGACATCGCCACCCTGATCCTGATCTACGTGCTGCTCGGGCTTGGCCTGAACATCGTGGTCGGTCTGGCGGGCCTGCTCGACCTGGGTTACGTCGGCTTCTATGCCGTCGGCGCCTACAGCTACGCCCTGCTGTCGCACTACTACGGCCTGAGCTTCTGGATCTGCCTGCCGATCGCCGGCCTGATGGCGGCCACCTTCGGCTTCCTGCTGGGCTTCCCGGTACTGCGTCTGCGCGGTGACTACCTGGCCATCGTGACCCTGGGCTTCGGTGAAATCATCCGCCTGTTCCTGCGTAACCTTACCGGGCTGACCGGCGGTCCCAACGGCATCAGCAACATTCCCAAGCCGGAATTCTTCGGCCTGACCTTCGAACGCAAGGCCGCCGAAGGCATGCAGACCTTCCACGAGTTCTTCGGCCTGCAGTACAACTCGATCAACAAGGTGATCTTCCTCTACCTGGTGGCGCTGCTGCTGGCACTGTTCGCGCTGTTCGTGATCAACCGCCTGCTGCGCATGCCGATCGGTCGTGCCTGGGAAGCCTTGCGCGAAGACGAGATCGCCTGCCGTGCCCTGGGCCTGAACCCGACCGTGATCAAGCTGTCGGCCTTCACCCTCGGTGCCTGCTTCGCCGGTTTCGCCGGCAGCTTCTTCGCTGCGCGCCAGGGCCTGGTGACGCCGGAGTCGTTCACCTTCATCGAGTCGGCGATCATTCTCGCCATCGTCGTGCTCGGCGGTATGGGCTCTCAGCTGGGCGTGATCCTCGCGGCCATCGTGATGATCCTGCTGCCGGAGCTGATGCGCGAATTCAGCGAGTACCGCATGCTGATGTTCGGTGCGCTGATGGTGTTGATGATGATCTGGCGTCCGCAAGGCCTGCTGCCTATGCAACGTCCCCACATGGAGCTGCGTCGATGAGCCGCGAAATTCTGCAAGTCAGCGGCCTGAGCATGCGCTTCGGCGGCTTGTTGGCGGTCAACGGCGTGGCCCTGACCGTCAAGGAAAAACAGGTCGTGGCATTGATCGGCCCCAACGGCGCCGGCAAGACCACGGTGTTCAACTGCCTGACCGGCTTCTACAAGCCCAGTGGCGGCACCATCCTGCTCGATGGGCAGCCGATCCAGGGCCTGGCCGGCCATGAGATCGCCCGCAAGGGCGTGGTGCGGACCTTCCAGAACGTGCGCCTGTTCAAGGAAATGACCGCGCTGGAGAACCTGCTGATCGCCCAGCACCGGCACCTGAACACCAACTTCCTCGCCGGCCTGCTCAAGACCCCGTCCTTCCGCCGCAGTGAGCACGAAGCGAAAGAGTACGCACGCTACTGGCTGGAGAAGGTCAACCTGGTCGAGTTCGCCAACCGCCCCGCCGGCACGCTTGCCTACGGCCAGCAACGTCGCCTGGAAATCGCCCGCTGCATGATGACCCGTCCGCGGATCATCATGCTCGACGAACCGGCGGCCGGCCTGAACCCGAAGGAAACCGAGGACCTCAAGGCACTGATCAGCCTGTTGCGCGAAGAGCACAACGTCACCGTGTTGCTGATCGAGCACGATATGAAGCTGGTCATGAGCATTTCCGACCACATCGTGGTGATCAACCAGGGCACGCCCCTGGCCGACGGCTCGCCGGAACAGATCCGTGACAACCCTGAAGTGATCAAAGCCTACCTGGGGGAAGCGTAAATGCTGCAGTTCGAAAACGTTTCCACTTTCTACGGCAAGATCCAGGCGCTGCACAGCGTCAACGTCGAGATCCGCCAGGGCGAGATCGTCACCCTGATCGGTGCCAACGGCGCGGGCAAGTCGACCCTGCTGATGACCCTGTGCGGCTCACCCCAGGCGCATAGCGGCAGCATCAAGTACCTGGGTGAGGAGTTGGTCGGCCAGTCCTCCTCGCACATCATGCGCAAGAGCATTGCCGTGGTACCGGAAGGCCGCCGGGTATTCGCCCGCCTGACCGTGGAAGAGAACCTGGCCATGGGCGGCTTCTTCACCGACAAGGGCGACTACCAGGAGCAGATGGACAAGGTCCTGCAACTGTTCCCACGCCTGAAGGAGCGCTTCAACCAGCGTGGCGGCACCATGTCCGGTGGCGAGCAGCAGATGCTGGCCATCGGCCGGGCGCTGATGAGCAAGCCCAAGCTGCTGTTGCTCGACGAGCCATCGCTGGGCCTGGCGCCGATCATCATCCAGCAGATCTTCGACATCATCGAGCAACTGCGTCGTGATGGGGTGACGGTATTCCTGGTCGAGCAGAACGCCAACCAGGCCCTGAAGATCGCCGACCGTGCCTACGTGCTGGAAAACGGCCGGGTGGTGATGCAGGGCACCGGTGAAGCGCTGCTGACCGACCCCAAGGTGCGCGACGCCTACCTGGGCGGTTGATCCACCGCTTCATGGCAACAAATGGAAAAAGGCCTTCGGGCCTTTTTTCTTGCCCGCTGTAACGCCTCCCGGGCAGTGGACTCTAGTGCAGCAGGCGAGCCAGCAACCTCAAGCGCTCGCCCCCTCTACTAACCAGGAGCTCCACCATGAACAAAACCCTCAGCGCGGCCGCCCTCATCCTGTCCTTTGGCTCGACCCTGGCCATCCTTCCCGTTGCCCATGCCGAAGACATGAAGATGGACAAGCAAGCCAGCATGGAGAAGGACATGAAGATGGACCAGAAAATGGCCGACGACATGAAAATGGACATGGGCCACGACAAGAAAATGGACAAGGGCCACGACAAGAAAATGGACAATGGCGACAACATGATGAAGGACGAGAAAAAGGACAAGATGTAAAACCTAGAGGGTCTGCAACGCCTGGCTGCTGCGCTTGAACCAGTGCATGAGGTAGTCGGCTAGCACCTGGACCCGCCTGGGCATCCCGCCCTGATAGGGGTGAACCAGGAACAACGGCACGCTGCGCGTCTGATAGTCGCGCAGCAGCCACTGCAAGCGCCCTTCGGCCAACTCGGCATGCACCATGTACGACGGCAACCTGGCAATACCCGCCCCCAGCAGCGCCGCCTTTTTCAGCAAGCTGTAATGGTTACTGGCGAAACTGCCGCTGACCTGCACCCGCAGCAATTCGTGCTGCTGGTGATACAACCACTCTTCCCGCCCGCTGTAATGGCTGTTGAGCAGACAGCGATGCCCACTCAACTGCGCCGGTGTGTGCGGTTCACCCTGCTGCTGCAGATACGCCGGGCTGGCACAGGTCAGCTCCTGCATGGCCAGCAAAGGCCGGGCAACCAGGCGCGCGTCGTCCCGGACTTCGGTACGGATGGCCAGGTCGAAGCCATCGCCCAGCAGGTCGCGATAACCGTTGTTCAACTCCAACTCGACCTGCAACTGCGGATAGGTGGCGGCGAACTCCAGCAGCAGGCCCTCAAAGAACGTCTCACCCAATGACACCGGTACGGTGATCCGCACCGGTCCGGCCAGTTCGTCCTTGAGCATGGCCAGGGTCTGGCGCGCGCCCTCCATCTGCCGCACCAGTGCCTGGGCCTGGGGCAACAACATCGCGCCGGCTGCGGTCAGGCTCAGCCGGCGTGTGGTGCGGTGCAGCAGTTTCACACCATGGCTGGATTCCAGGGCACTGATGCGCTTGGACAACTGCCCTTTGCTCCAGCCCAGTTGCTGGGCGGCCAAGGTGAAACTGCCGGCATCCATCAACACGGCAAAGGCGGCAAGGTCGTCGAGGTCGCTCACGGATTGTTTCCATATGAAAACCAAAGGTTGCTTATTACTACGCTTATCCCCGGGAAAATCCACCCTAGACTTGAGCCTTCTCCCCCTGACTTGCGAGGAACGGCTCAATGAAAATCCTGTTGATCGGCGCCAACGGCACCATCGGTTCGGCAGTCGCCAAGGAACTGGAACAGCGCCACGAGGTGCTGCGTATCGGGCGCAGCAGCGGCGACTACCAGGTGGATATCAGTGACAGCGCATCCATTCGCCGCCTGTTCGAGCAGACCGGCCGCTTCGATGCCCTGGTCTGCGCCGCGGGCAACGTCACCTTCGCCCCGCTGGCGGACATGAGCGAGGAACACTTCGCCCTCGGCCTGAACGACAAGCTCATGGGCCAGGTCAACCTGCTGCTGATCGGTCGCGAGTTCATCAACGACGGCGGCTCCTTCACCTTCACCACCGGCATCACCAGCCATGACCCGATCCGTACCGGGGCGTCGGCCAGCCTGGTCAATGGTGCCCTCGATGCCTTCGTCAAGGCGGCGGCCATCGAACTGCCGCGGGGCTTGCGGGTCAACTCGATCAGCCCCAACGTGCTGGTCGAGGCCATGCCGGCCTATGCGCCGTATTTCCGTGGATTCAAGCCGGTACCGGCCGCTGACGTGGCCCTGGCCTACGCCAAGAGCGTCGAGGGCCTGCAGACCGGCCAGACCTATCATGTCGGCTAAGGCCTTGTGATCGGCGTTCAGCCTGCGTAACGTGGCGGCACCTTTTGGTAGAGACCCTGGAGTTTGCTCGATGCGTGCCGCCCCTTCGTTATTGCTTGTCGCCCTGTTGCCGCTGTTCGCCGGTTGCCAGGCGCTGGCGGAAAAGCCGCAAACCGCCGTGGCCGGCACGACACGCATGCAAGGTGAATTGAGTGCCAAGGGCGGCCAGTTGTTGTTCAAGCCCTGCGGCGAGAATCGCCACTTTGCCGTCTTCGACGCCGGCAGCACCGGCCTGCTGCAGGAAGCCGCCGCCCTGGCCGCCGAACCTGGCACCTTGTTCGCCGATGTCAGCGGCAATCTTTCCGCCAGCCAGAAGGCTGGCAACGACGGCCAGCTCAACGTGCAGCGGCTGTACCGGGTCGAGCATTCCAGCAGTGCCTGCAGCGACCCCAACTTCAAGCGTCTGACCCTGCGCGCCTTTGGCCATGAACCGGACTGGAGCCTCAAGGCCAGCGGCAAGGGTATGGTCCTGGAGCGCCCCGGCCAACCTTCGCTGGCGGTGCCCTACCTGGAAGAGCAACTGCCTGACGGGCGGTTCAGCATCAACACCGAGGCCAACGGCCAGCGCGTGGAGCTGTGGGTGGCGCCGCAACGCTGTGTCGACGTCGCCACCGGCGGCGTGCAGCACCTGAGTGCCGAGCTGCGGGTCAATGGCCAGATCATGCGTGGCTGCGCCTACTATGGCGGCTCGCGCAACGACTGATCATCGGCGCCTGCGTTAATCCTGCCTGCAAGGCCGGCGAACAGCTTATACTTGGCGGTTTGTGTAAAGCCGCCGGCCGCCCATGGCCGGGATACTGGACCCTGCCATGTTACGAATCACCGAACTGAAGCTGCCGCTGGATCATCCTGATGAAGCCCTGCGCGAGGCCATCGTGCAACGCCTGGGGATCAGCGACGAGCAGTTGCTGGACTTCACCCTGTTCAAGCGCAGCTACGACGCCCGCAAGAAGAACAGCGAAATGCTGTTCATCTACACCATCGACCTGACTGCCAGCAATGAAGCCGAGTTGCTGCACAAGTTCGCCGACGACCACAACGTCAATGTCGCGCCGGACGTCAGCTACAAGGTGGTCGGCCAGGCCCCTGCCGACTTGCAGGAGCGACCGATCGTGGTCGGTTTCGGCCCGTGCGGGATCTTCGCCGGCCTGCTGCTGGCGCAGATGGGCTTCAAGCCGATCATTCTCGAGCGCGGCAAGGAAGTGCGCCAGCGCACCAAAGACACCTGGGGCCTGTGGCGCAAGAGCGTGCTGAACCCCGAGTCGAACGTGCAGTTCGGCGAAGGCGGTGCCGGTACCTTCTCCGACGGCAAGCTCTACAGCCAGATCAAGGACCCGCACCATCATGGCCGCAAGGTGCTGCACGAGTTCGTCAAGGCCGGTGCGCCCGAAGAGATCCTCTACGTCAGCAAACCGCACATCGGCACCTTCCGCCTGACCGGCATGGTCGAGAACATGCGCCATGAGATCCACGCCCTGGGCGGCGAGGTGCGCTTCGAACAGAAAGTCACCGACCTGCTGATGGACGACGGCCAACTGCACGGCGTGGTGCTGGAAAGCGGCGAACAACTGCAGTCGCGCCATGTGATCCTGGCCCTGGGCCACAGTGCCCGCGACACCTTCCGCATGCTGCACGCCCGTGGCGTGTTCATGGAAGCCAAGCCGTTTTCCATCGGTTTCCGCATCGAACACCCGCAGTCGCTGATCGACCAGGCGCGCCTGGGCAAGTACGCCGGCCACCCGAAACTGGGCGCGGCCGACTATAAACTGGTGCACCACGCCAAGAACGGTCGTTCGGTCTACAGCTTCTGCATGTGCCCGGGCGGCACCGTGGTCGCGGCCACCAGCGAGCCGGGCCGAGTGGTCACCAACGGCATGAGCCAATACTCGCGCAACGAGCGCAACGCCAACTCCGGTATTGTCGTCGGCATTACCCCGGAACAGGATTACCCCGGCGGTCCGCTGGCGGGTATCGAGTTGCAGGAAAAACTCGAAGCCCATGCCTATGTCCTGGGCGGCAGCAACTATCAGGCGCCGGCGCAGCTGGTGGGTGACTTCGTTGCCGGCCGCCCGTCCACCGCCCTGGGCAGTGTCGAGCCGTCGTACAAGCCCGGGGTCAACCTCGGCGACCTGGCCCCGAGCCTGCCGGATTTTGCCATCGAGGCCATTCGTGAAGCGCTGCCGGCCTTCGATCGGCAGATCAAGGGCTACAACCTGCACGACGCTGTGTTGACCGGGATCGAGACGCGTACTTCTTCGCCGCTGCGCATCACCCGTGGTGCGGATATGCAGAGCCTGAACCTCAAGGGGCTGTTCCCGGCGGGTGAAGGGGCCGGTTATGCGGGCGGGATTCTGTCGGCGGGTGTCGACGGGATTCGTATTGCCGAGGCCGTGGCGCGCAGCATGCTGGGCTTGCAGGGAGTTTCCAGCCGCTAAAGAGCATCGCAGGCTACGCCAGCTCCCACAATGGTCCATCTACCCCGGACCCTGTGGGAGCTGGCGAAGCCTGCGATAAGCGCACCCCGCTATCAAACCCCGGCGCGCAGGACGCTCTCGGGCAACGCCTCGCCACGCTCCACACAGCCCGTCACCGCCTCGATCAAGCCTTGCAACTGATACCCCTGCCCTGCCAACCAGTCCTGATCGTAATAGGTGGTCGCATAACGCTCGCCGCCATCGCAAAGAATCGCAACGATCGACCCAGTCTCGCCCCGGGCCTTCATCTGCTGCGCCGCGGCCAGGGCGCCGATCAGGTTGGTGCCACTGGAGCCTCCGACCCGACGTCCCAGCCGTTCGGCCAGGTAATGCATGGCCGCCAACGACAGCGCATCGGGCACCTTGATCATGGCGTCGATGACCTGGGGCAGGAATGACGCCTCCACCCGCGGCCGGCCGATACCTTCGATCCGCGATCCACAGTCGAGCAGCAGAGAACGATCACCACTCTTGTAGCTATCGAAAAACACCGAACGCTCGGCATCGGCGCAAAGCACCCGGGTCGTGTGCTGGCGATAGCGCACATAGCGCCCCAGCGTCGCGGTGGTACCGCCAGTACCGGGGCTGGAGATCAACCAGCTCGGCTCCGGATGCCGCTCGCAACGCAGCTGGGTAAAGATCGACTCGGCGATGTTGTTGTTGGCTCGCCAGTCGGTGGCCCGCTCGGCGTAGGTGAACTGGTCCATGAAATGCCCACCGCTTTCCCGGGCCAGGCGCTCGGATTCGGCGTAGATCTGCGTCGGATCCTGCACCAGGTGGCTCTGGCCACCGTAGAAGGCGATCTGGGCGATCTTTTCCTGGGAGGTGCTGGCGGGTACCACGGCAATGAAAGGCAACCCCAGCAGGCGCGCGAAGTAGGCCTCGGAAATCGCCGTCGAACCGCTGGAGGCTTCGATGACCGGCGCGCCGGGGCGCAACCAGCCATTGCACAAGGCATAAAGGAACAACGAGCGAGCCAGGCGGTGCTTGAGGCTGCCGGTGGGATGGCTGGACTCATCCTTGAAATACAACTCGACCCCGGGGTACCCCGGCAAGGGCAACGGGATCAGGTGGGTATCGGCGCTACGCTGAAAGTCGGCTTCGATGATGCGAATGGCTTCACGAGCCCAGAGGCGGTGATCGTTCATGGTCCGGTTCCGGAAAAGGATCGATATGCAGGGGATCATGTTAAGAAAACCCCTACAACTCCAACAGATACAGCTGCATAAAATATCCAGATACAACTGCTAGGCTGCTCTTGGCCTATTGGTAACAGCTTATAACAAAAAAGAATATAATTTTTGTTTTAATGCATATCCCCTCAAGGTAGGGTGTGCCCCTATCGGAAACCTCAGGATGGAGAGCACCTTTGCTGCGTAGCACTTTCACACGTTTCTTTCAGTTGGAAGCTGCCAGCGGTCTATTACTGATTGCTGCAGCCGCCCTGGCCCTGATCATCAACAACTCGCCCTTGTCCTACCTGTACAACGGCTTGCTGGATGTACCGGTGGTTGCCCAGATCGGTGCCCTGAAGATTGCCAAGCCCTTGCTGCTGTGGATCAACGACGGCCTGATGGCCCTGTTCTTCCTGTTGATCGGCCTCGAAGTCAAGCGCGAGGTGGTCGACGGCCACCTGTCCAAACCCTCGCAAATCGTCCTGCCCGGTGCGGCGGCGATTGGCGGCATGGTCGTCCCGGCCCTGATCTACTGGTTCCTGAACAAGGACAATCCGGCGGCTGTTGCCGGCTGGGCCATCCCCACCGCCACCGACATCGCCTTCGCCTTGGGCGTGCTGGCGTTGCTGGGCAAGCGCGTGCCAGTGTCGCTCAAGCTGTTCCTGATGACCCTGGCCATCATCGACGACCTGGGGGCGATCATCGTCATTGCCCTGTTCTACTCCGGTGAACTGTCGAGCCTGTCGTTGATGCTGGCCGGCGCCTGCCTGCTGGCCCTGGTCGGGATGAACCGGCTGGGCGTGGTCAAGCTGGGCCCGTACATGGTGGTTGGCCTGATTCTCTGGGTCTGCGTGCTCAAGAGCGGCGTCCACGCCACCCTTGCCGGCGTTACCCTGGCCCTGTGCATTCCGCTGCGAACCCGCAATGCCGAGCCGTCACCGCTGCTGACCCTGGAGCATGCCCTGCATCCGTGGGTGGCCTACGGCATCCTGCCGTTGTTCGCCTTTGCCAACGCCGGGGTTTCGCTGGCCGGGGTGACCCTGGAGAGCTTCACCCACTACGTACCGATGGGCATCGCCATTGGCCTGTTGCTGGGCAAGACCGTGGGTGTGTTCGGCCTCACCTGGATCTCGGTCAAGCTGGGCCTGGCCGCCCTGCCCGCCGGCGCCAACTGGGGCCAGGTACTGGGCGTGGCGATCCTCTGCGGTATCGGCTTCACCATGAGCCTTTTCGTCGGCTCCCTGGCCTTCGTGCCAGGCAGCAGCGAATACGCCGGCATGGACCGCATGGGTATTCTCACCGGTTCCATCCTCGCTGCCATCATCGGCTACAGCGTCACCGCCCTGGCCAGTCGCAAGGCACCGGGCGCCTGACAATACGCCAGGCATGAAAAAGCCCCGACCGGCATTGCCAGGTCGGGGCTTTTTTTCAGCCTGGAGTCAACGAGTAACTCGGCTGGTGCCATCGACCGTCAGGATGCGGACGCGATCGCCCACCCGGAAAATCTCGTTTTCCTGTACCGCCTGCACATAGGCACGCATGCTGCCGTCGTCTTCACGCACGGTGATTTCAACGCCCTGGGTACGGGTCAGGCCTTCTTCTGCGGCAGAACCTGCCAGGCCACCGGCCACGGCACCGATGACCGCTGCCACGATGCTACCGCGCCCGCCGCCGATGGCACTGCCCGCCACACCGCCGACAACGGCGCCGGCGCCACCACCGATCGGGGTCTTGGTGCCTTCGATTTTCACCGGGCGCAGGGCCTCGATGACGCCCATGCGTACGGTCTGGACGCGGCGCGCTTCATCGCGCGAATAGCTGTCGCCGGTCAGGCTCGAGGCACAACCGCCGAGCAGCAGCGACAGGGTGGCGAAGCTGGCCGCCAGCAAAGCAGATTTACGCATTGGATAATCTCCGTAAGACAGGTGTTCATTAGACTCCGCACATTGACGACTGTCACGACTCATGCGGAGTAATATTGCTTCCATTCAGCTTCTGTACAGCCTGTCGAGGCAGCCTGTCGAAACTTCTAGCGCAAGGATAGTCATGGATTACTTCATCGTCGTCGTCACGACTCTGGCCGGCCTGTACTTCCACTGGTGGCTGTACGTCCGCATCCGGCGCTGGATGGACCGCGACCTGGCATTGTCATTTGCCGGTACTGATGAGCACAAGAAAGCCTACATGCTTGAATGCCTGGCCACTGCCCAGGCACAAAAGATCAAGCGCTCGGAACTGGCGGCCTGGCTGGAACGCCAGGCCGCCGCGTTTGCGGCCGATTAAGGCGCCAGCCGCTCGCGCAGCCAGGCGCCTTGCTGCAGGCGGTAGTTGAGGCGGTCATGCAGGCGACTGGCCCGTCCTTGCCAGAACTCGATACGCTCCGGCACCAGCCGGTAGCCGCCCCAGTGTTCGGGACAATGCGGCTGGTTGTCGCTGAAGCGCTGCTCGGTGGCCTTGACCAGGCCTTCGAGCTCGGCGCGGTCGGCAATCACCTGGCTTTGCGGCGACGCCCAGGCGCCCAGGCGGCTGCCCAATGGCCGTACCTGGTAATAGGCGTCCGACTCCTCGGCCGTCACCTTGACCACCTTGCCCTCGATCCGCACCTGGCGCTCAAGCGCCGGCCAGAAGAAGGTCATGGCCGCCCAGGGGTTGACCTGAAGCTGCTGGCCCTTGGCGCTGTCGTAGTTGGTGAAAAAGGTGAAACCTTCGTCATCCAGCCCCTTGAGCAGAAGAATCCGGCAGTGCGGGCGACCATCGGCATCTACCGTGGCCAAGGTCATGGAATTGGCTTCCACCGGCGGCTGCTCGGTTTTCACCGCGTCATCGAACCAGTGGCGAAACAACGCGAAAGGCTCCACCGGGGCCTGGTCTTCGGCCAGGCCATCACGGGTGTAGTCGCGGCGCATATCGGCCAGGGTTTTGCTCATTGCTGCGTTCCTTGACGATCAGTTGGTCTTCGCAGGGCTGGTGCTGGTGGCCGCTTTCTTCGCCGTCGACGCAGGCTTGGCTGCAGGTTTGGCGGCAGGGGCTTTCTTCGCGGCCACGGTCTTGGCCGGGGCGGCTTTCTTGGCGGTGCTGGTCTTTTTCGCCGGCGCCTTGGCCGCCGGTTTCACCGCTTCCTTGAGCGGCGCCTTGGCATCCTGCACCGCCACCAGCGAGGCCGGGCTCGGGGTAGGTTGCTTGTATTTGGCCAGCAGCGCAACCATGGTGTTCTGCGGCGTCAGGATCATCTCCACCCGACGGTTCAGGGCACGGCCCTGCAGGCTGTCGTTGGCGGCACGCGGCATTTCCGAGCCCATACCGCGCAGCATCAGGCGGTCGCGCTCCAGGCCGCTGAGACGGAAGATCGCGGCCACCGACTGGGCGCGCTCCTGGCTCAGTTTCTGGTTGGCTGCAGCGGCGCCACTGGTATCGGCATGGCCCAGGACCAGCACGGCCGTCTGCTTGTCGGTTTCGATGGCCTTGGCCACCCGGGTGATCGGCCCGAGGGTTACCGGCAGGAGCATGGACGGGCGGTCCGGGTTGTACGCGCTGTCTACCGGCACGGTGACGATCAGCACGTCTTCACCACGCTCCAGTTCGAACTTGCTGTCCTTGATCGCTTCACGCAGGCGCGGCTCATAGCTGTCCAGCCAGGCCTGGGTCGCCTTGTGATCGATCTTCGGCACCGCCGCGGCCTTGGCCTTGTCGCTGCCACCGAACGGCCACCACCAGGAGCTGCCGCTGGCCGGCTTGGCCTCGGTCTTGGCCACTTTTTCGGCAACCTCTGCCTTCACTTCCTTGTTGGCGACCTTGTCCGAACCGAAGGGCCACCAATCCATACTGCTACCGGCAGCGCCTTTCTGAGAATGCTGTGCGCAGCCGGTCATGGCCAGGCACAGGGCAAGAGCTAAGGATTTATGCGAAGACATCAGTGATACACCATGGAAGGAAAAAATTCGGCCCAATTGCACGGGCCATTGGAATTCAGAATACCCAAAGGGTTCAGGCCGCTCGGGTTTAGCCGATCAAAGGCAGCCAGCCAGCACCCGAACCAGTTTCTGCGCGCGAGGATCCATCAATACATAGGGGCCCAGGGTATTGGTGACAAAACCGAAGGCCACATCATGTTCGGGGTCGGCAAAGCCGACCGACCCACCGGCCCCGGGGTGACCAAAGGCTTTGCTGCCCAGGCCGAAGGTGGCGTTGGCCACGGTCGGCTGATCGAGCATGCAGCCCAGGCCGAAACGGGTCGGCGTCAAGAGTGTCTTGTCGTCGCCCAGGCTGTGCTCGCGGGTCAACTCGTCGAGCAACTCGGATTCCAGCAGGCTGCCGTCGAGCAGGCCGGCATAGAACCCGGCCAGACTGCGTGCATTGCCGTGGCCATTGGCCGCGGGTTGCTGCATCCGGCGCCACTCGGGCTTGTTGGTGCTGGTCAGCATGCCCGGCGGGTTGGTGAAGGCGCGGGTGGACAGCGCTTCCGGCTCGCGCAGGGTGACCTGGAGCAGACGCTGCGCCGCTGCATCGCCCATGTTGCCCTTGCCCCTGGCGATATGCGCGACCCGGTGGAACTGGTCGTCGGCCAGGCCGATATGAAAATCCAGGCCCAACGGGCGTGCGGTGCGGGCAACGATCGACTCACCCGGCGTACGCCCATCGGCGCGGCGGATCAATTCTCCAATCAGCCAGCCAAAGGTGATTGCCGCGTAACCGTGGCCGGTACCGGGCTTCCACCAGGGGGCTTCGGCGGCCAGGGTGTCGACCATGGTCTGCCAGTCATAGAAGGCTTCGGCACTCATCAGCTGACGAATGGCGGGCAAGCCGGCCTGGTGGCAGAGCAGCTGGCGCAAGGTGATCGATTGTTTGTCGGCCTGGGCGAACTCCGGCCAGTAGCGGGCGACGGGAGCGTCCAGCGACAGCTTGCCCTCGCCTACCAGTTGCAGGGCCGTGACCGCCGTGAAGGCCTTGGTGCAGGAAAACAGGTTGGCGATGGTGTCGCTGTGCCAGGCTTCGGCGCCGTCCTTGTCGGCGGTACCGGACCACAGGTCAACGACCGTCTCCCCACCGACCTGGATGCACAACGCCGCACCACGTTCCTGGGGATCGTCGAACAATGCCGCAAAGGCTTCGCGCACTGCTTCGAACTGAAGTTCGTAATGACCCTGAATCTGCACCCAGCCGCTCCCGGCACACGCCAATCGGAAAAATGGCGTGCATTGTTTCAGCCTCTGGGGGATTTGGGAACAGACAGTGGTCAGCCAGTTTGGGGGCCAACCCGGTGCGTCGTTGCGCACCAGGCTGCCAGGCCCGGGGCTATTGGGTTTTCGTCGCTTTCACGATGCCGACTTGCTCCTGCGCTTGCAGGTTGCTCTTGCGCACGCTGTCGACAAATCCCTGGAACGGTACGTCAGTGATGCCTACAAGGCCGAAGTGACCGTTCTCGCCATCGAGCAGACGGCCACTGGCCGGTTGGTCCAGGTACTGGAACCAGTGCACACCGACGATCGAGGGCTCGGCCAGTGCCGCTTTCAGGAAGGCCGCATACGCCGGCCCCCGCGCCTCCTCCTTGGCCACTTCCATCGGCCCTGGCCAGAACGGGCCGCGATCACGCGAGCCGAACTGGAATTCGGAGACCAGTACCGGCTTGTCCAGGGCATTGAGCTGGCTGAAGTCGTAGCCGTCCTGGGGTTTGGGCGTGTAGAAGTTGAAGCTCAGGACATCACAGAACTCGGCGCAGGCCTGCACCGCTTCCGGCGTGCTGACGGCATAGCGTCCACCCAGCAGCAGATGATTGGGCGCGTGCCACTTCAAGGCGTCGGAAATGGTCTTGAAGTAGGTCTCGGCGAAGACCTTCTGGAAGTACTTGAAGTCGGCCTCGATCTCCGGGTGTTCCGGGCTGGGCTGGGGCGGCTCGAACCCCGGGTCTTCCATTAGTTCCCAGGCGGCCAGGTCTATGCCCCAGGCCTTGGACAGGCCGGCCTGGTTGCGGTACTTGTCGCGCAACTGCTTGAGGAACGCACGCTTGGCCGGCACATCGGTGGTCAGGCGCAAGGTGCCATAGGCCAGGGCGTAACGGGCCTTGGGGTCGTTGCCCGGCGCGGCCCAGGCCAGCTCGTTGTCGGCAAAATAGCCGATCAGCCAGGGGTCGTCGCGGTGATCACGGGTGGCGATGGCCACGGCACGTTCGGTGGCCATGGCAAAACGTGGGTCGAACGGGTCGGGCATGCGGCCCCACCAATCCATGCCCGTGCTGATGCTGGTGTAGTCACCGACAATCGACAACGGCAAGGTGTAGGCCACGCGATCGGTCTTGCCCAGGGCCGGCTCGCTCCAGTTACCCAGGGTATTGAAGCCCCAGGCCTGCAGGCGGTCCAGGGTGTGGCCGCGCCAGCGCTGCGGGTCGAACGCCGGTGCCGGGCACGGCACCGCCGCCGTGGTGTCGGTCGCGGCGGTCGAGGTGCAGGGCTTGCCGTGGCTGCGTTCGAGGTTGGCGGCATAGAAGTCGAACCAGCGTCCCTGGTTGAAGTTGCGCCCGTTCGCCGAACCATTGCCGTCGTTGTTGTTGCCTTCGCCATAGAACTGCGCCAGCGGCTCGCCGGCTTGCGGCAAGGCGGTGAACATCGATTCGCGCCCGGCCACGTAGGTCCGCCCGCCCTCGGGGGTAACCGCGTTGACGCCCAGGGAGTAGAACGGATGGCCTTCCGGGGTAACCAGGTACCAGCGCCCGTCATGCTTTTCGGTGCGGAAGAAGCCCTTGGCCTCGAATTGCAGGCCGTTGCTCAAGCCGCCGAACTTGTCGCGCTTGAGGTGGCTGCGTTCGGCCAGCCAGCCCTTGAGCTGCTGCTGTTCGCGGGACAGGGCGGCCTTGAGCTGGTCATCGCTGGCGATCTTCTCTGGCCAACGGCCGCGGGTGGACTGCCCATAGGCATCGATCAAGCCTCTGTAGACGGCCTTTTGCAGCGCATCGTCGTCCTGGATGCCGAAACGCTCGATCATCAGGCTCTGGGCGACATCGGGCTGGTTCATCGACAAGGTCACCGACACCACCTGCTTGAGGTCCAGATCACCGGCACTGCTGGTCAGCAACCAGCGCTGGCCTTCGTGGGTCCAGGGCATCGGCGGGCCGGCACGCATGCCCTGGCTCAGCGGCGAACTGGCCTTGAGCGGCACCACCACGGTCTGGGCCGGGCCCGCCGGCAGGTCGATGCGACTGGTGAGGGTCTTGCCATCGCTGCCGAGCACCGTGACATCCACGGTCAGCGGCCAGTCCATGCCACTTTGCAGGCGCAAGGTCATGGCCGTGGCCGTGGACCAGTCCCAGGTACCGGCTTGCGGGCTCAAGCGCAGGCTCGGCCGTTGCGCCGGGTTGAACACCACGCGGCGCAATACCTCGCCCTCCGCCGTCTGTTCTGCGTTGTACTGCGGCAAGCTGGCGTCAGTGGTCTGCACATTGACCACGGCAGCCGGGCGCACGAAGCTGAACAGCGTCTGTTGCCCGGCCAGCAGCGGCGTGCTGAACATCAGTGCGAAGACGGCAGGCAAGGTACGGCGAATCATAGGGCTGGAGCTCTCCTTGAGGGCCCGTGCGGGCCTTGAACTGAGTCATAGACAACGCCCCGGGACAATGATCCCCGGAGCTCAGGAAATTTCCCGTCGAAACGGCGGCAACGCGTTGAGGATAGCCTTGCCGTAGCGCTGGGTGACCACGCGTCGATCCAGCAGGGTGATGGTGCCGCGGTCCTGCTCGGTACGCAGCAGCCGGCCGCAGGCCTGGATCAGGCGCAAGGAGGCGTCCGGCACGGCGATCTCCATGAACGGATTGCCGCCGCGCGCCTCGATCCACTCGGCCAGGGCCGCCTCGACCGGATCGTCCGGCACGGCGAAGGGGATCTTGGCGATGACCACATGCTCGCAGTAGGCACCTGGCAGATCCACGCCCTCGGCAAAACTGGCCAGGCCGAACAGCACGCTGGAATCACCGCCATCGACCCGCGCCTTGTGCTTGTTCAGGGTCTCCTGCTTGGACAGGTTGCCCTGGATGAACACCTGCTTGCGCCAGTCGCGGTCCAGGCCGTCGAAAACGTCCTGCATCTGCTTGCGCGAGGAGAACAGCACCAGCGAGCCACGCGAGCCTTCGACCAGCTCCGGTAGGTCGCGAATGATCGCCGCCGTATGGGCAACGGCGTCCCGCGGGTCGGCACGCAGGTCCGGCACCCGCAACACACCGGCATCGGTGTGGTGGAAGGGACTCGGCACCACGGCGGTGATGGCATCCTTGGGCAAGCCGGCACGCATGCGAAAGCGATCGAACTTGCCCAACGCAGTCAGGGTCGCCGATGTCACCAGCGCGCCATGGGCGACGTTCCACAGGTTGCGGCGCAACATTTCGGCGGCAAGGATCGGGCTGGCGTTGACCTCGATATCGAACAGCGCACCGCTTTCGGCCAGGGTCAGCCAACGCGCCATGGGCGGGCTGTCTTCCGGGTCTTCGGCGGTGAAGGCGGTCCACAGCTCCCAGTTGCCCTGGGCACGCATCAGCAGGCTGCCGAACAGCGGGTACCACTCTTCGGCCTGGTGGCTGGCAATGCCGATATTGACCTCGGCGTCCATGCCCTCCTTGAGCAGTTCGGTCAGGCGGGTGAACAGGTCGGTCAGGCGCGAGAAGCCTTTTTTCAGTTCGATGCCCATTTCACGCATGTGCTCGGGCACCACACCACCCTCGAAGCGATGGCGTGGCCGCTCGCGGCCTTCCATGTCTTCGCCGGGGCGGAAATCGGCCACCTGTTCGCAGGCGGTGAACATGAACTGCTGCTGGGCCTTGATCTCCCGGGCCAGTTCCGGCACCTGTTCGATCAACTTGCCCAGGTCGCCCGGCAAGGGGTGCTGGGCCAGCAGCTTGGTCAGGTTCTTGGCCGTTTGCTCCAGCCAGTCGGCGGTGGAGCGCAGCCGGGTGTAATGGGCGAAATGGCCGATGGCCTTGTCCGGCAGGTGGTGGCCTTCGTCGAACACATAGATGGTGTCGCGCGGATCGGGCAGCACCGCGCCACCGCCCAGGGCCAGATCGGCCAGGACCATGTCGTGGTTGGTGACGATCACATCGACCTTGCCCATGCCTTCACGGGCCTTATAGAAGGTGCACTGGCCGAAGTTGGGGCAATGGCGTCCGGTGCACTGGCTGTGGTCGGTGGTCAGGCGCGCCCAGTCCTGGTCTTCCAGGGCTTGCGGCCAGCTGTCACGGTCGCCGTCCCAGCGGTTGCCGGCCAGTTTCTCGATCATGCTGGTGAACAGCTTCTGGCTGGCCTCGTCGACCTCGATCTTGAAGCCTTCTTCTTCGAACAGCTGGGCCGTGGCCGATTGCGCATGACCCTCCTGCAACAACAGGTCGAGCTTGGACAGGCACAGGTAACGGCCACGCCCCTTGGCCAGGGCGAAGCTGAAGTTCAGGCCGCTGTTGCGCATCAGGTCGGGCAGGTCCTTGAAGACGATCTGCTCCTGCAGGGCCACTGTCGCGGTGGCGATCACCAGGCGCTTGCCGGCGGCCTTGGCGGCAGGGATCGAGGCCAGGCTGTAGGCCACCGTCTTGCCGGTACCGGTGCCGGCCTCGACCGCCACCACGGCGGGCTCACCGGCACGTCGACCTTCGTCGTCGCAGGCGATGTCGCCCAGCACCTTGGCCACTTCGGCGATCATCAGGCGCTGGCCGTAGCGTGGCTTGAGATTCTTGGCTTCGAGAAAACGCGAATAGGCGCCCTGAATCGTGGTTTTGAGTTCGTTGCTGATCATGGTGTCGGGGCGCCCGGAGGGCTGGATAAATTTTCAGTGTTTCGATCGGGTCGCTATCATACCCCGCTATTGCCCTTTGCGCCGCATGGAGATCCCGATGGCCGCCTTTGCCCTTCCTTATAGCCTGCATGTCCTGGCCGCCCTGGTGTGGGTCGGCGGGATGTTCTTCGCCTGGCTGATCCTGCGGCCGGCGGCGGTTGCAGCCCTGGACGGCCCTGCCCGCCTGCGCCTGTGGGTGGAAGTGTTTCAGCGCTTTTTCGTGTGGGTCTGGGTGGCGATCCTGATATTGGCGATCAGCGGCATCGGCATGATCCACCTGCGTTTTGCCGGTTTCGAGACGGCGCCACGCTATGTCCAGGCGATGATTGGCGGCGGCATCGTCATGTTCGCGCTGTTTTTTCGTATCCAGGCATTGCTGCTACCGGAACTGCGCAAGGCGGTACAGGCTGAAGACTGGCCGGCCGGTGCCGGTGTGCTGGGGCGGATTCGCCGCCTGGTAGGGATCAACCTGCTGCTGGGGATCGCCGTGGTGCTGGTGGCGAGCACCCGCTGGTTGATCTGATACATCCCGTAGCCACTGCCGCCAGGCCGCTCCCACAGCTGTAGTCGATCGCAGCCTGGCGGCAGCGGCTACAGGGATTACAAGCGTTTCAGAATCAGCTCGCCCTCAGCCCCGGCCAGGCCGGGCTGGCCTGCGACACCGGGCTTGCCGGCGGTACCGGGAGCCGTGCGATAGACCAAGCACCCCTTGCTCGCCCCGCCCGCGCCCGGTTTACCCGCAGCGCCGGCAATCCCCGGCGCACCACCATCGAGCTGCACCTTGATCCGCTCGGCCGCAAAGTCCGACGGCACGGCCAGCAGTACCCGGCCCCCGGGCGCACCATTCTGTCCATTCCCGCCATTGTCGCCATCGGCGCCACTGCTGGCCTGGCCCCAGGTGCATCCTGCGGCCTTGCCGTTGGCCCCATCCAGCCCGACGTACCCCGGCGCACCGGCACCGCCGCGCGCATCGATGGCCAAAACCTGCGCCTGCAAGGCATGCAGTTGCAGATCGAGGTTGCGCCCCGCCCTGGCCGCACGCTCATGAGTGCCTGGGGCGCCACGGGCGCTGATCTGGCTGGCTTCGTCCAGTCGGGCCCGCCCGACTTCGATCTTCAATGGGGCGTCCGCCGGCACGATGGCGATTCGCGCCTCGCGCCCCATGTGCAGTTCATCGACTTTTAGTTCGACCAGGCTGCCTGGCAGCAACAAGGTGGCCGAATCCGCCACGTCCAGGCGTTGCAGGTGCACGACACTGGACTTGTTGGGCAGGCGCAGCACCGAATTGGCCGCCACACTGATGGCATCGGCCAGGGCCAGCGGGCTGAACAGCGCCGCCAGCAAAATCAAATTACGCATGTGTACTCTCCTGACGGGGCGCCGGAATCGACAGCACATGAAAGATTCCGACCAGCAGGATCTGCAGGCGGTCGAACCAGCGATGGCTACGCCCGCGCAGGCGACCATTGAAGCCCAGCACCTCCAGCAGGTGCAGGCCGAGCAGCGCGGCACCCGCCGCGTTGATCAGCAGGTTGAACGGCAGTACCTGGGGCATCAGCAGATTGACCAGGACCACCCACCAGAACACCACCGTCAGGACCTTGCCCAGCGCCAGCAGAACCTTCATACGCGCCCCCTGTTGTTGTTTTTTGGCAGGCGATGCCAACGTCTGGGCATCGCCTGCAACAGTAACGGCCGCGCTGTGCTTGCGCCAGAGCACTCGATCAGTTCAGGTGCAATTCCACCCGGCGGTTCTGCGCACGGCCTTCTTCCGTGTCGTTATCGGCCACCGGCTGGCTTTCGCCGCGGCCCTGGCTGGTGACTTTCGAGGCTGCCAGGCCCTGGCTGATCAGGTACTCGGCAACACTGGCGGCACGCCGTTCGGAGAGTTCCTGGTTATAGGCATCGGCACCTTGACTGTCGGTATGGCCGATCACCTTGACGCTGTGCACGCTGGCGTCATTGAGCTTGCCCATCAACCCCTGCAACTGGCTGCGGGCTCCCTCGGTCAGCTCGGCCGAGTCGAAGGCGAACATCACCGCGCCCTTGTCATCGAGGGTGATGACTTCCGGGCCGGCGGCAGCTTCCACGGTTTTTTCCGGGTATTGCGGCAACGGGCAGCCGGTGTGGCTGACCGGTGTATTGGCCGGGGTATCCGGGCAGTTGTCTCGACGGTCGAACACGCCGTCCTCATCTTCGTCGCCATCCTGGGCATAGCAGATCAGGCCGCCGGCAATCGCACCGGCAGCACCGGCACCGGCCGCCCAGGCCGAGCTTTCGATAGCCCCCAGGCCGCCACCGACCAAACCGCCAATCACACTGCAGATAGGCCAGGTCCTTTGATTGAGTGGTGCGCTGCCATCACTGTGGGTGGCACAACCGGAAAGCAGGCTTGCAGCCACCAGCAGGGGGAGAGCCGCTTTGGAGAGAACACTCATGAAATTGCTCCTGTGTCACCGGCCTATACCGGTCACACAGGAGTAAAGACGGGCCTGCGGCACTTCTCAAGCCGCAGGCCGCTTGCATCAGCGCTGGATGCGAATTTCCGTACGACGGTTCTGTGCCCGTCCTTCGGCCGTCGCGTTGTCGGCTTCTGGCTGGCTTTCACCGGCGCCTTGTACCGAGACGAAACTGGCGCGTGGTACGCCGCTGCTGATCAGGTACTCGGTGACCGAATGGGCGCGTTTTTCCGAGAGCTTCTGGTTGTAGGCATCACGGCCGACGCTGTCGGTATGCCCGGTGACGCTCAGCCTGGCGCTAGGCGCTTCCTGTTTCAGGCGGGTGGCAATGGTATTGAGGCGTTCCTTGTCGGCGGCGGTGAGCTTGGCCGAGTCGAACTCGAAGTGCACATCGCGAATGACGATGACTTCTTCCTTGACCACGACCGCTTCTTCGACAACCGGAGCAGGTTCAGGCGGGCAGCCATTGGCATCGACCTGCACACCGCGTGGCGTGCCAGGGCACTTGTCACGGCTGTCCGGCACACCATCGCCATCCTCGTCACCGTCGCCGTGGGCCCAGCAGTAACCCGCCGCCATGCCCGCGCCGAGCAGCGCGCCCCAACCGGCCCAGGTCGAGCTTTCTATCGCGCCCAGGGCGGCGCCGCCTACACCCCCGACGGCAGCACACTTCGGCCAATCGGTTTTTTGCAAACCTGCACAACCAGTCAACACGCTGGTTAGCAGAACCAGGGGTAATGCTGTGCGTACTATGCTCATTTTGTTGCTTCTCCTAGGGGGGATTCGGTGCGGAACCGATCTCTGGGAGTAAAGACCGCGCAAACCATCTCCGCCAGCAATAAGCCATGATGCGGCTGTCAGCCACTATGCCTGACGGCCCGGGACCGTTAGTCTTGACGCATCTGAGCGAGGATTCCCGATGATTGACGGATTTTCCCAATACACGCCGCAGCAGGCCCTGGCCGCCCTGCTCGAGCGTCATGCACCACAACGCCTGCTGCTGGTGGGCACGCGATTCCCTGCCCTGGAGGCGTTTGCCCAGGCACACCCGCAGGTGGAAATTGCCCAGGCCGAACCCGGACCGCTGCCTGCTGCCCTGGCGGCGCAACGCTTCGACCTGGCCCTGCTGGTCGACTGCCTGGAGCACTTGCCCAAACGCGATGGCCTGCAGTTGCTGGGCGGTATCCGTAACCTCAACGCCAGCCGCGTGGCGGTGCTGGCCGACCTGGCCGCCTGCGGCTGGCACGACACCGACTTTTTCGCCCTGGCCCTACAGGCCAACGAAAAATTTCAGCGTGATGAGCAGGTTCTGAGCCTGTTCACCTATGATCTACGTGAATACAAACAGGTCCCGGACTGGCTCAACGCCAAGTTCTGGGCCAACCCGCAAAATTTTGGCAAGTACTGGTGGTGAAGCAATGAGTGTCTCGGTTTGTCCCTGCGGCAGCGGTAATCTGCTCGATGCCTGTTGCGGACACTTCCATGCCGGGCATCCGGCCCCCGATGCCCAGGCGCTGATGCGTTCGCGCTACAGTGCCTATGTGCTGGGCCTGGTCGACTACCTGGTGCAGACCACCTTGCCGGTGCAGCAGGCAGGCCTGGATCGCGACGCCATCAAGGCCTGGAGCGCACAAAGCACCTGGCTGGGCCTGGAAGTGGAAAGCGCCGAGGTGTTCGGCGGCCAACCCGAACATGCCTTTGTCACCTTCACCGCCTGCTGGCACGACAATGACGGCGAGCACAGTCACCGTGAGCGTTCGGCCTTTGTGCAGAACGGCGGACGCTGGTACTTCATCGACCCGACCGTGGGCCTCAAAGCTGGTCGCAACGACGCCTGCCCCTGTGCCAGCGGGCAGAAGTTCAAGAAGTGCTGCGCCAGTTACCTGGGAAGCTGAGCCCCATGGCCCGCCTGTTGCTGTTCAGCCTCCTGCTACTGCAACTGACGGGCTGTGCCAGCTGGTTTGGCAGCGACTACCGCGACCCCGAAGTGCAGCTGGTCAAGGTCGAAATGGTCAAGGCACGCCTGCTGCAACAGGAGTTCGTTCTGCACGTGCGCGTCGACAACCCCAATGACAGTCGCCTGTTCATCCGCAACCTGAGCTATTCGGTGCATTTGAACGACCTGCTGCTGGCCGAAGGCGAGTCGAGCCTGTGGCGCAGTGTCGGCGGTCACGCCCGGCGTACCTTCAAGATTCCGGTGCGTACCAACCTGTGGCAACAGGTCAAGCCCCTGTCCAAGCTGCTGCGCCAAACCGACCAACCGCTGCGCTATCGCCTCGATGGCGAGCTCAACAGTGGATTAATCTTCCCCCGCGAACTGCACTTATCGCGCAGTGGTGAGATAATTCCCGGCGATCTTTTACCGGAGTAACCCGCAATGACCCAGCAACCCCATGTCCATGGCCCCGACTGCAACCACGATCATGACCATCACCACCATCATGACCACGGCCATGTGCACGGTCCACACTGCAACCACGGCCACCAGGAGCCGGTGCGCAACGCCCTGAAGGACGTCGGCCGCAACGATCCGTGCCCGTGCGGCAGCAACAAGAAGTTCAAGAAGTGCCACGGCGCCTGATACCGCCAAGGTAATGGCGAGGCTTTGCAAATAAAGGCCTCGCCCCCGCTTGCATGGCATGGTCGAGCTCACTAACGTAGCGCCTTTTATCAGACGCCACGCCCTGCAGGAGCCCGACCATGGCCGCGCCAGCCTTCCCCCCTTTCCTCCCCCGGTTCGGCGTAGCCGCAGCGATGTTCGGCTTGCTTGCCCTGGGCGGCTGCCAGATGGGCGGCCAGCGCGACAGCGTGCCACCCAGTACCGGCGTGCAACCGCTCAAGGGCCTGGCCCAGAACGTGACGGTACGGCGTAACCCCCAAGGCATGCCGCTGATCGAAAGCAGCAACTTCCATGACGCGCTCTTCGCCCTGGGCTATGTGCATGCCGGCGATCGCATCGGGCAAATGGTCGGCATGCGCTTGCTGGCCCAGGGTCGCCTGGCGGAACTGGCCGGTGACGATGTGCTGGAAGTCGACCGCCTGATGCGTGCGGCCAACCTGAAAAAGACCGCCAACCAGCTCTACGCCGATGCCTCGCCGCGCCTCAAGCGCTTCTTCGAGGTCTACGCCCGTGGCGTCAATGCCTACCTGTTCCGTTACCGCGACCGCCTGCCGGCACCGCTGGCGCAGAGCGGCTATCGCCCGGAATACTGGAAGCCGGAAGACTCGGCGCTGATCTTCTGCCTGTACAACTTCAGCCAGTCGGTCAACCTGCAGGAAGAACTGGCCGCCCTGACCCTGGCGCAGAAAGTCGGCAGCGACAAGCTGGCCTGGCTGCTGCCCAGCTACCCGGACGAGCCCCTGCCGCTGGACGAAGCCGACAAGCTCAAGGGCTTGAACCTGGGCAGCCAGCTGGCCGGGCTGGCGCCACTGGCCGCCGCCAGCGAACAACTGGCTTCACTCAACCTGCTGGGTGTGGCTGGCTCCAGCAACCTGGCGATTGCCCCGCAACGCAGCCGCAGCGGCAAGAGCCTGCTGGCCAGCGACACCCTCGCTGCCTGGGCCATGAGCCCGGTGCAGATTCGCGCGCCCAAATACCAGGCCGCCGGCGTGACCCTTGCCGGCTTGCCGCTGGTACTGTCCGGCTACAACGGCAAGCTGGCCTGGAGCGCCAGTGCGGTCATGGCCGACAACCAGGACCTGTACCTGGAACGGCTCAAGAACGAAGGCAGCCGCCTGATGTACCAGGCCGACGGCAAATGGCTGCCGGCCCTGGCGCGCAACGAGACCTTCTTTATCAAGGGCCAGCGCCCGCAACGCGAAACCCTCTACGACACCCGCCACGGCACCCTGCTGGGCAGCACCCGCAATGCCAGCCTGGGCCTTGCCCTGCAGGTGCCGCAGCTCAAGGGTGACATGAGCATGGATGCCTTCTTCAACCTGTCGCGGGCGCAGACAGTCGAGCGCGCCTTCGACAACACCCGGGAGATCGGCGCGGCGGCGCTCAACTTCGTCTTCGCCGATGCCAGCAACATTGGCTGGCAGGTCAGTGGCCGCTTCCCCAACCGTCGCGAAGGCCAGGGCCTGCTGCCCTCGCCGGGCTGGGACGGACGCTACGACTGGGACGGCTACGCCGATCCGATGCTGCACCCCTACGACCAGGATCCGCTCCAGGGCTGGCTGGCCAATGCCAACCAGCGCAGCGTCCCCAAGGGCTACGGCATGCAGCTGTCCAACAGCTGGTACTACCCCGAGCGCGCCGAGCGCCTGGGGCAACTGGCCGGCAACGGCAAACATGACAGCCGCAGCCTGATCACCCTGCAAAACGACCAGACCACGCTGTTCGCCGACAAGCTCAAGCAGATGTTCGAAGCGCCCGGCATGGCCCAGCCGCTCAAGCAGGCCATCGAGGCCCTGCCCGCCGAACAGCGCACCCGTGCGCGGGAAGCCTACACCCGGCTGATGGCCTTCGATGGCCGGCTGACGACCACCTCGGCCGACGCCGCCCTGTATGAGCTGTTCCTGCAGGAAAGCGCCAGACAGACCTTCCTCGACGAACTGGGCCCGGAATCCTCCCCTGCCTGGCAAGCCCTGGTCGGCAATGCGCGCCTGTCCTATTCGGCCCAGGCCGACCACCTGCTGGGTCGCGAAGACAGCCCGTTCTGGGACGACCAGCGCACCGCGCAGAAAGAAGACAAACCGGCGATCCTCGCCCGCAGCCTGGCCGCCGCGGTCAGCGCCGGCGAAGCGCAACTGGGCAGCGACCGCCGTGCCTGGCAGTGGGGCAAGCTGCATCAGTACCGCTGGCCGGCGCCGACCTTCCATGGCCTGGGTGATGCCGTCAGCCGCAGCCCGCAAGCTGCAGGGGGCGATCACAGCACCCTGAACCTCGCACCCTTTGCCTGGGGCAAGGACTTCAACGCCGAACTGGCACCGTCACTGCGCATGGTGGTGGACTTCGGCCAGGCCGAACCGCTGCAACTGCAAAGCAGCAGCGGCCAGTCCGGCAACCCGGCCAGCAAGCACTTTGCCGATGGCCTGGAGGCCTGGTTCAAGGGCCGCTACATGAGCCTGCCGCTGCAACCGCAGAACTTCGACCGGGCCTACGGCAACCAGCGCCTGACCCTGGTGCCGGGCAAGTAATTCCCCGCCTGCGCGCAGCCGGTGCAATGCCGGCTGCGCTGATCCATATCAACAGCCCCCGCCCGCAATTGTTCTACAACGAAACCGTAGGGCGACCTCGCCCGTACTGCCTGATGAACCATAAAAGCAATTGCACGCCTTGGCCGTCGGGACCACCCGGGGCCAGGTGATTAAAGGAATAATGCAATGGACAGTGCCCTCTCACGTCTGGCCTTGTGCGCCGCGGCGTTGTTGTCGATCCCTGCCCTGCAGGCCAGTGAAGCCGTCGAGGATGACCTGCTCGCGCGTGGCAAATACGTTGCCCAGCTGGGTGACTGCGTCGCCTGCCACACCGCGCCCCAGGGTCCGCCGATGGCAGGGGGACTGCAACTGCAGACGCCCATGGGCACCCTCTACTCAACCAACATCACCCCGGACCCGAACACCGGCATCGGTCGTTACAGCTTCGAGCAATTCGACAGGGCCATGCGTGAGGGCGTGAGCGCGGACGGCACCTACCTCTACCCGGCCATGCCCTACCCGTCCTACGCCAAGATGAGCGAAGCCGACATGCGTGCGCTCTACGCCTATCTGATGCAAGGCGTAACGCCCATCAGCCGCTCCAACCAGGCCGCCGACATGGTCTGGCCGTTCAACATGCGCTGGGGCCTGGCCTTGTGGAACTGGGCGTTCGTCGACAGCCAGCCCTTCGAAGCCGACCCCGACCGCGACCCGCTGATCAACCGCGGTGCCTATCTGGTGCAAGGCCTGGGTCATTGTGGTGCCTGCCATACGCCACGGGGCCTGGCCTTCCAGGAAAAGGCCATGAGCGATGCCGGCAGCAGCGGCAAGCACTTCCTCGCCGGTGAAACCGTCGAGCACTGGCGGGCCCTGAGCCTGCGCAACCTGTGGACGGTGCCGGACACCGTGCAGTTGCTCAAGACCGGGCAGAACCGCTTCGCCACCGTCTCGGGCAACATGGCCGAGGTGATTCACCACAGCACCCAGCACTTCAGCGATGCCGACCTCACGGCTATCGCCGCTTACCTCAAGTCCCTGCCTCCCGGCGAGGACGACCTGCCCATGCCGGCCGTGGCACTGGCCCCTGCCGCGCCCCCGGACGACCTGTTCAGCAGTCGCGGCGGCCTGGGCTACACGCAATTTTGCAGTGACTGCCACCGCACCGACGGCGGCGGCGTGGAGGGCATGTTCCCGCCCTTGGCCGGCAACCCGAGCATTGCCTCGAAAGACCCGACCTCCCTGCTGCATATCACCCTCACCGGTTGGGCCAGCGCACAGACCGCCACCCACTCGCGGGTGTACACCATGCCCGGGTTCGCTCGCCTGTCGGATCAGGAAATCGCCGAAATCCTCAGCTTCGTGCGCGGGCGCTGGGGCAACGACAGCCCGGCGGTCACACCCGATCAGGTGAAAGCGCTGCGCGGCCAGCTCAATCCGCAGACCACCGACTCGACGACCTTCCAGACCCCGCGCCTGGCCGACCTGCTCGCCGCGCCCAACGCCGAGCAGGTGATCCGCGGCATGCGCCTGCACCTGCAGACCAAGGCGCTGCTGCCGGATAACGTCGGCAACAGCCTCAACTGCACCAGTTGCCACCTGAACGCCGGCACGGTGGCCGATGGCTCGCCCTTCGTCGGCGTGTCGGCATTTTTCCCCGGCTACGCGCCACGGGCCGGCAAGGTCATCACCCTGGAGGAACGCATCAACGGCTGTTTCCGTCGCTCCATGAACGGCAAGCCGATCCCGCCGCAATCGGCCGACATGCAAGCCATGGTCGCCTACTTCGACTGGATGAAGAACAACACCCTGCCCGGCGACAAGGTGGCCGGCCGCGGGGTCGGCAAGATCGACCCGTCGATCAAACCCGACCTTGCCAATGGCCAGCAGGTTTACGTCAAACAGTGCGCGGTGTGCCACGGTGACAACGGCGAGGGCCTCGCCCGTGCCGATGGCACCCCTGTGTTCCCGCCGTTGTGGGGCGAGCAGTCGTTCAACCTCGGCGCCGGCATGGCACGCACCTACACGGCGGCCGCATTCGTCAAACGCAACATGCCGATCGGCTTTCACGAGGGCTTTCCCCTGGGCCAGGGCGGCCTGAGTGACCAGGAGGCGGTGGATGTCGCCGCCTGGTTCTCGCAACAGCCACGGCCGGACTTTGCCGACAAGGCCAAGGACTGGCCCAACGGTGGCAAACCGGTGGATGCGCGCTACTGAGAGGGTCGGTAATCCGGGCCGCTTTGCGGCCCATCCGCTACATGGTGTGAAACTTGCTTTCTTGGTGATGTCTGGCAGTGGGCGGTAACGGCCTATTGCCACCCCAACACTTTGCGAATCCAAGGACACACAATGAAAAAAGCATGGCTGACGGTTTCCGCACTCGCGTTGTGTCTGGCTGCGGGCAATGCCCTGGCCAAGGAGTACAAGGAGCTGCGCTTCGGCGTCGATCCGTCGTATGCACCTTTTGAATCCAAAGCTGCCGATGGCAGCCTGGTGGGCTTCGATATCGACCTGGGCAACGCCATCTGCGCCGAGCTCAAGGTCAAGTGCAAGTGGGTCGAAAGCGATTTCGACGGCATGATCCCGGGGCTCAAGGCCAACAAGTTCGATGGGGTGATTTCGTCCATGACGGTGACCCCGGCGCGCGAGAAGGTCATCGACTTCTCCAGCGAACTGTTCTCCGGCCCGACCTCGTTCGTGTTCAAGAAAGGCTCGGGGCTGAGCACCGACATCGCCTCGCTCAAGGGCAAGACCGTCGGCTACGAGCAAGGCACCATCCAGGAGGCCTACGCCAAGGCCGTGCTGGACAAGGCCGGGGTCAAGACCCAGGCCTACCAGAACCAGGATCAGGTCTATGCCGACCTGGTGTCCGGCCGCCTTGATGCCTCGATCCAGGACATGCTCCAGGCCGAACTGGGCTTCCTGAAGTCGCCACAGGGCGCCGATTACGAAGTCAGCCAACCGGTCGACAGCGAGTTGTTGCCGTCCAAGACCGCGGTAGGTATCAAAAAAGGTAACACCGAGCTCAAGGCGCTGCTCGATAAAGGTATCAAAGCGTTACACGATGACGGTACCTATGCCACGATCCAGAAAAAGCACTTCGGTGAACTGAACCTCTACAGCGGTAAATGATTGTTGTAGGAGCGGCGGTTCGACGCCTCGACTTGCCCCGCGATGAAGATGCTGCGTTTCGAACGGCCTCATCGCGGGGCAAGCCCGCTCCTACACAAAGACCGCATACACCTGGCATAGGTTGAGTTCATGTTCGAAGACCTGCTGCAATACCTGGGGCTCTCGGCATTCAGCTTGAAGGGCTTCGGCCCCTTGCTGCTGCAGGGCACCTGGATGACCATCAAACTCTCGGCCATGTCGCTGCTGGTCAGCGTCGGGCTGGGCCTGCTCGGCGCCAGCGCCAAGCTTTCGCCGATCCGCCTGCTGCGCGTCCCGGCGCAGCTCTACACCACCCTGATCCGCGGTGTACCGGACCTGGTGCTGATGCTGCTGATTTTCTACAGCCTGCAAACCTGGCTGACCAACCTCACCGACTACATGGAATGGGAATACATCGAGATCGACCCGTTCGCGGCCGGTGTCATTACCCTGGGCTTCATCTATGGGGCCTATTTCACCGAGACCTTCCGCGGCGCCATCCTCGCCGTGCCCCGCGGCCAGGTCGAAGCCGCCACCGCCTATGGCCTCAAGCGCCTGCAACGTTTTCGCTTCGTGGTCTTCCCGCAGATGATGCGCTTCGCCTTGCCCGGTATCGGCAATAACTGGATGGTGATGCTCAAGGCCACCGCCCTGGTGTCGATCATCGGCCTGGCCGACCTGGTCAAGGCGGCCCAGGACGCCGGCAAGAGCAGCTATCAGTTGTTCTACTTCCTGATGGTCGCGGCCTTCATCTACCTGCTGATCACCAGCGCCTCGAACATCTGCCTGCGCTGGCTGGAACGGCGCTATAACGTCGGCACCCGGGAGGCCATCCGATGATCGAACTGCTGCAGGAATACTGGCGAGCCTTCCTCTATACCGATGGCACCCACATCACCGGCCTGGCCATGACGATGTGGCTGCTCACCGCCTCGCTGGCCATCGGTTTCGTGGCCTCGATCCCCTTGTCCATCGCCCGCGTCTCGCCGCGTTTCTGGATCCGCTGGCCGGTGCAGTTCTACACCTACCTGTTCCGCGGCACGCCGCTGTATATCCAGCTGCTGATCTGCTACACCGGTATCTACAGCCTGGCCGCCGTACGTGAACAGCCGCTGCTCGACAGCTTCTTTCGCGACGCGATGAACTGCACCATCCTGGCCTTCGCCCTGAACACCTGCGCCTACACCACGGAGATCTTCGCCGGGGCGATCCGCAGCATGAACCATGGCGAAGTGGAAGCGGCCAAGGCCTACGGCCTGCGCGGCTGGAGACTTTATGCTTACATCATCATGCCGTCGGCGCTGCGCCGCTCGTTGCCCTACTACAGCAACGAGGTGATCCTGATGCTGCACTCCACCACAGTCGCCTTCACCGCCACCGTTCCGGATGTGCTCAAGGTCGCGCGCGACGCCAACTCGGCCACGTTTCTGACCTTCCAGTCATTCGGTATCGCCGCACTGATCTACCTGTGCGTGACCTTCACACTGGTTGGCCTGTTCCGCCTCGCCGAGCGGCGCTGGCTGGCTTTTCTAGGACCGACTCACTAGGACTGATATGCACCACTCGACCCACGATATTCTGGCTCCGGTGCCCGGCATCGCCCGCCAGATCCACAGCTTCCACTTCGGCCCCCGTGGCACCGGCAAGATCTATATCCAGGCCTCGCTGCACGCCGATGAATTGCCCGGCATGCTGGTGGCCTGGCACCTCAAGCAACGCCTGGCCGAGCTCGAAACCCAGGGCCTGTTGCTGCGCGAGGTGGTGCTGGTGCCGGTCGCCAACCCGGTCGGCCTGGAACAGGTGCTGATGGATGTGCCCCTGGGCCGCTACGAAATGCAAAGCGGTGAAAACTTCAACCGCAACTTCGTCGACCTGAGCGACAAGATCGGCGACCAGATCGAGGGGCACCTGACCCAGGACCCGGCGCACAACGTGGCCCTGATCCGTGAATGCCTGCGCCGCGCCCTGGACGCCCACCCGGCATCCACGCCGCTGCAGTCGCAGCGCCTGACCCTGCAACGGCTGGCTTGCGACGCCGAGATGGTGCTGGACCTGCACTGCGACTTCGAAGCCGTGGCCCATTTGTACACCACCCCCGAGGCCTGGCCGCAGGTCGAGCCCCTGTCACGCTACCTCGGAACCCAGGCCAGCCTGCTGGCCACCGATTCCGGCGGGCAGTCCTTCGACGAGTGTTTCACCCTGGTCTGGTGGCAGTTGCAACAGCGCTTCGGCAAAGCGTTCCCGATCCCCCAGGGCAGCTTCTCGGTCACCGTCGAATTGCGCGGCCAGGGCGACGTCAGTCACCCGCTGGCGGAGCAGGACTGCGCCGCGCTGCTGGCCTACCTGACCCACTACGGCGCCATCGACGGCACGGCCCCCGCCCTGCCGGAACTGCTCTACCCGGCTACGCCCCTGGCCGGCGTGGAGCCGGTGACCACGCCGCTGGGCGGTTTGCTGGTGTTTCACGCCAGGCCCGGCCAGTACCTGGAAAGCGGCGAGTTGATCGCCGAGGTCATCGACCCGCTCAATGACCGGGTGACACCGGTGCGCAACGTCTACCCCGGCCTCATGTACGCCCGCTCGCTGCGGCGCATGGCCACCGCCGGCATGGCCATCGCCCATGTGGCCGGCCGCCAGGCCTTTCGCAGCGGTTACCTGTTATCGCCTTGAGGGCCTGCCATGTACAAACTGACCATTGAAGACCTGCACAAGCGATACGGCGAGCACCATGTGCTCAAGGGCGTGTCGCTCAAGGCCAGGACCGGTGACGTGATCTGCCTGATCGGCGCCAGCGGCTCGGGCAAGAGCACCTTCCTGCGCTGCATCAACTTTCTCGAACAACCCAACGAGGGCCGCATGACCCTTGATGGCAACCCGGTGCACATGAGCCATGACCACCTTGGCCTGCGGGTGACCGACCCCGATGAGCTACAGCGCCTGCGCACGCGCCTGGCCATGGTCTTCCAGCATTTCAACCTGTGGAGCCACCTCAGCGTGCTGGAGAACATCAGCCTGGCGCCGCGGCGGGTGCTGGGGGTGAGCAAACAGGAAGCCGAAGCCCGGGCCCGCAAGTACCTGGACAAGGTCGGCCTGGCGGCGCGGGTCGCCGACCAGTACCCGGCCTTCCTCTCCGGGGGCCAGCAGCAACGCGTGGCCATTGCCCGAGCCCTGGCCATGGAACCGGAGGTGATGCTGTTCGACGAGCCCACCTCGGCGCTCGACCCGGAACTGGTCGGCGAAGTGCTGAAAGTGATTCAGGGGCTGGCGGAAGAAGGCCGGACCATGATCATGGTGACCCACGAGATGGCCTTTGCCCGCAAGGTAGCGAGCCAGGTGATGTTCCTGCACCAGGGGCTGGTCGAAGAGCAAGGGCCAGCCGCCGAGGTCCTCGGAAGTCCGAAAAGCGAGCGCCTGCGCCAGTTTCTCAGTGGCAACCTGAAGTAAGTCTCAGGCTATGGGCGCAGGGGGTGCTTCGTCCGGCAAGGTCGGCTCACCTGGCTCCATGGGCGGTTTTTCACCCGGTTCTGGCGGTTGCGGCTCATCCGGGTCAGGCTGAGTGGGAATACCGCTGGCATGGGCGGTGTGTGGATGCGGGTGAGCCAGCAGCGTCCAGGCCAGCACCCCAACCTGGTTGGGCTGCAGCACGGCCAGCTTGGCGCTGATGCTCGGGTCGAGTTTCATGAGCGACTCCTTGGCGACGCTCGCCAGGCCTGGTGCCTGGCGAACGGTTCATCGCATTAGAGTGCGCGGGGCACGGGGAATTCCCGCGCGCCGTCGGTTCAGGTGCGCGGCAGGGTGACGCCGCGCTGGCCCTGGTACTTGCCGCCACGATCCTTGTACGACACTTCGCACTCTTCATCGGATTCGAGGAACAGCATCTGCGCCACGCCCTCGTTGGCGTAGATTTTCGCCGGCAAGGTGGTGGTGTTGGAGAATTCCAGGGTCACGTGGCCTTCCCACTCCGGTTCCAGCGGCGTGACGTTGACGATTATACCGCAACGGGCATAGGTGCTCTTGCCCAGGCAGATGGTCAGCACGTTGCGTGGGATGCGGAAGTACTCGACGGTACGGGCCAGGGCGAAGGAGTTCGGCGGGATGATGCAGACGTCGCTCTTGACGTCGACGAAGCTGCCGGCATCGAAGTTTTTCGGATCGACGGTCGCCGAATTGATGTTGGTGAACACCTTGAACTCATCGGCGCAGCGCACGTCGTAACCATAGCTGGAGACACCGAAGGAGATCAGCCGGTTGTCGCTCTCGCCGCGCACCTGGCGCTCGACGAACGGCTCGATCATGCCGTGTTCCTGCGCCATGCGGCGAATCCACTTGTCCGATTTGATGCTCATGGCGGGTGTCCTGAAGTAACGAGGTGAAAAAATCTGTGGCGCATCTTACCGGGCCCGACGCCCGGTTCAAAGTTCCATCCGCCTGCAGGTGTCAAATCCGCGCCCGACGGGGCTTGCGGGGCCGGCGACTGCACCGTCAGTCTTGATTTGCGCGAAAGCTCAACAAGATTATTGGCACGTTCTGGAAAAACGGTTATGGTGGCGCCACTGTGCTGCACGTGTCACTGAGAATCTCTACTTGATGCAAGATTTCGATCAACCCATCTCCATGAATTTTCTGCCTCTTTGCACTCAGTCTCGGCCAGGGCGTTCCTGAGCCGTAGTTATCTTTGTCCAAGGAGACAGACCATGTCCAATCGCCAAACCGGTACCGTCAAGTGGTTCAACGATGAGAAAGGCTTCGGCTTCATCACCCCACAATCCGGTGACGACCTGTTCGTACACTTCAAAGCCATCAAGGCTGACGGCTTCAAGAGCCTGAAAGAAGGCCAGCAGGTTTCTTTCATCGCTACCCGCGGTCAGAAAGGCATGCAGGCTGAAGAAGTAGAAGTTATCTAACTTCCGCTTTACAGCTTGAAAAAAGCCCCGCCCTTAACAGGCGGGGCTTTTTTTATGCCCATCGCGGGGCAAGCCCGCTCCGACAGGGCCAGTAGGAGCGGGCTTGCCCCGCGCAGGGCTCATCTCAATCTTCGCTGATGGTGATGGTAGGCATC